>JAEZJD010000266.1 GCA_023436425.1 Bacteroidota bacterium
TCCCCACGCAGTCCCGGCGCATGTCCATCCACCGGTTTGTTGTGTTTTTTTGCAGCAGCAATTTTTTGCATTACTTCTGCGTCATTATTCAACACACCGGGAAAATTCATCATCTCAGTTAAGTACAAAATGTCTTCACGCTTCAATAAATTATCTATATCAGTCGCGTCAACAGTTGCACCGGCTGTTTCGAAAGTGGTTGCGGGTACGCAGCTCGGTGCGCCGAAATTGAATTTGAATGGAACCGTATTTCCATTTTCAATCATGAATTCAACTCCCTGTACTCCGCAAACATTGGCTATTTCGTGCGGGTCACTCACAGTAGCCACTGTTCCGTGAACAACTGCAAGCCTTGCAAATTCGGATGGAATGAGCATCGAACTTTCGACGTGTACGTGCGCATCAACGAATCCGGGGAGAATGTAGTTGGCGTTTTCAACATGCGGCATTTCTGCTATGGACACAATCCTCTCATCTTCAACTCTTATTTCAGCCGTATAGATTTTTTTCTGATGAAGATCTACTAAGTTTCCAACAATGGAAAAGGAATTGTTCATGAATTAAAGCTAAGTATTCGTGAATCATTAGTGCGTTACAATTCCATTTGGACGTATAGGTGTACTCATTAAGAAAAAATATTTTTCCTTATTTCATCCATGTGTAACTTTTACAGCTCAATCTACGCTCATGCGAATATTTTTATTTCTGCTTTCTGCTTTTTGTTCGCTTGTTGTTTTTGGACAAACAAAAAAAACGTCTGTCAGCAATTCTGATTCTGTCATTTTTTCGAAACTGAAGTATCGCCTTATAGGACCGTTTAGAGGAGGTCGCAGTGCTGCAGTAACCGGAAGCTACCAAAATAAAAACACCTTTTACTTTGGTGCAACGGGCGGTGGTGTTTGGAAAACCACAGATGCAGGTAACAATTGGAAAAATATTTCGGACAAATATTTCGGCGGATCCATTGGCGCTGTAGCTGTGGCCCCTAGTGACGAGGATATCGTTTATGTGGGCGAAGGAGAAAACACTATCCGGGGAAATGTCAGTGAAGGGTTGGGTGGCGTTTGGCGTTCGGCTGATGGCGGCAGAACGTGGAAGAATGTTGGACTGCGAGATGGGAGACACATCATCCGGTTAATCGTTCATCCAAAAAATCCGGACATCGTTTGGGCTGCAGTTTTAGGACATTCATTTGGTGCAAGCACAACCCGTGGCGTGTACAAAACCACGGATGGGGGACGCAATTGGAAAAAAATTTTATACATAAATGATCTGACTGGTGCATCAGATTTGGTGATGGAACCCGGCAATCCTTCTGTTTTTTACGCTGGCATGTGGCGGCACATTCGCACACCGTATAGCATGGAAAGCGGCGGCGCCGGCAGCGGACTTTGGAAGAGCACGGACGGCGGTGAGACTTGGACCAACATTTCTAACAAAAAAGGACTGCCGAAAGGCGTCTGGGGTATAGTTGGTGTAGCAGTCGCGGCATCTAATCCGGATAAAATATATGCCCTTGTCGAAAACGCCAGTGGCGGGATGTTCATGTCTGCCGACGGCGGTGAAACATGGACATTGACAAGCAGTGACAATAATATCAGGCAGCGTGCATGGTATTATACCAAAGTTTTCGTTGACCCGAAAAATGAGAACACCGTTTATGCGCCTAACGTTGGATTCATGCGCAGCCGCGACGGTGGCAGAACTTTTCAATCCGTTAGAACGCCTCACGGAGATCATCACGATTTGTGGATTGATCCGGAAAACGGAAATCGTATGATTGTGGGAGACGACGGCGGAGCACAAATCACTTTTGACGGTGGCGAGAATTGGAGTTCGATGAATAACCAACCGACGGCGCAGATCTACCGGGTGTCGACAGATAATTCTTTCCCCTACCGCATTCTCGGTGCGCAGCAGGATAACAGCACTATTCGCATCAAGAGCAGAACAGACGGCTTCGCAATTACTGAAAATGATTGGCAGCCAACTGCAGGCTCTGAAAGCGGCTACGTTGTTGCAGATCCGCTAAATCCCGACATTGTCTACGGTGGTAATTACGGCGGTTACATTGCACGCCTCGACCATAAAACAGGAGAGAACCGCGCCGTTTCCCCTTGGCCGGACAATCCGATGGGAGCAGGTGCAGATGTGCTGAAATATCGTTTCCAATGGAATTTTCCCATCTTCTTTTCTCCGCATAATCCAAAACGTTTGTACACCGCCGGCAATGTTTTGTTTGTAACGGAAAATGAGGGTCAGTCCTGGGAACAGATTTCTCCTGACCTAACGACAAACGACAAATCAAAACAAATCTCAAGCGGGGGTCCCATTACAAAAGACAATACCTCCGTCGAATACTATTGCACCATTTTCACTGCTATGGAATCGCCATACGAAAAAGATTTGTTGTGGACGGGAAGTGACGATGGTCTTGTATACGTGAGCCGTGACGGAGGTAAAAATTGGAACAATGTAACTCCACCAAACGCTCCGAAATGGATGATGTGGAACAGCATTGATGCAGATCCATTTCAAAAAGGAGCAGCATACTTTGTAGGTACACGTTACAAACTCGATGATTACACTCCTTATGTCTACAAAACGGAAGATTACGGAAAAAGCTGGAAGCTTATTACTAATGGAATTGATAAAATGCATTTTGCCCGTGTTGCCCGCGCAGATAAAAAGAAGCAAGGCTTGCTTTATGCCGGCACTGAATATGGAATGTACATTAGCCATGATGACGGAAACTCATGGCAGCCATTTCAGTTAAACTTACCTGTTGTTCCGGTCACAGACCTGACGATCAAAGAAAATGATTTGGTGGTGGCTACGCAAGGTCGTGCGTTTTACGTGCTGGACGATCTGGGCGTGGTGCAACAGATGGATAGAAATGCGCTGTCTAAGCACCTACACGTCTTCCAACCTGACGAAGCTTATCGCATGGGCGGAAACCAGCCATCGTTTGCAGCTTTCAGCACACCACGAAATGCGGGGCAAAATGCGCCTGACGGGGTCGTAGTGCGATACCTCGTTAACGGCGTTAACGACTCTGCAAATGCTACTATTACAGTGTACGATGCAAACCACGAGGAGGTAAAAACCTTCAGTACAAATGCAAAAGAACCTGCCAGCAAAATCGAATTAAATGAGGGTTTGAATCAGTTCGTCTGGAACCTTCGTTACCCTGAATCGGAGAGAATTGATGGAATGATTTTGTGGAATGGCGTGCCTGGTGGCATTGTGGCACCGCCCGGTAATTATTTTGTAAAAGTGAAGGTTGACAAGGACTCTTCAGAAGTGCCATTTGTGTTGAAAGCCAATCCGAACTACAAGGTGACACAAGCCGAGTACAATGAGCAGTTTTCTTTTTTGAAAACCGTCCAGGATAAATTCAATGAAACGCAGAAAACAATCAAGGATATTCGAAACTTACGATCGCAGATCAATGATTTTGTTTCCAAGCAAGGAAAAGATATTCCGAGGGAGGTGAAGCAATTTGCCGACAGCATAAACAAAAAGATGACAACAATTGAGGAGACGCTTTATCAAACGAAAGCAAAAAGCGGACAGGATGTTTTGAATTATCCCATCCGGTTGAATGATAAACTGTCCGGCGTTTTTGACGTGGCAAATAGCGGCAACGCAGCTCCCAGCAAGCAGGTAAAAGATGTATATGCTGATCTAGCCACTCAAATTGATGCTCAGCTCGCAAAATTCAAGTCAATAAAAGAAAAAGACATTCCCGCCTTCAATGAACTAATTCGACAAAAGGCGCTACCGGTAATTGGCATTAAATAGTTTCTTCAGGTAACGGCTGCTCATAGAAATCGGTGGGCAGCTTTTTATTTTTCCTTTTTCTCTTTTCATTTTCCAATTTACATTTGTTCACCCCCTTAACGTATGAAGTGTTTAATTGTTGACGACAACAGAATGGCCAGATTGGCTCTGAGACAATTAGTTCTCCAGGTGCAAAATCTTGAGTTAATAGCTGAATGCAGCAATGCAATGGAGGCTTTAAACTATCTGAATTCCATTCCCATTGATCTTCTTTTTCTTGACATCGAAATGCCTGAAATGAGCGGCATTGATCTTATTAAAAAGTTGGGCAACAAGCGTCCGCTGATCATTTTCACAACGGCAAAAAAAGACTATGCTGTCGAGGCGTTCGAGCTGAACGTAGTTGATTACCTCGTGAAGCCAATTAATCAAACCAGGTTAATGCAGGCGGTGGAAAAAGCCCGTGAAGCAATTGACAGCAATAAAGAAGAAGTAAAGGTAGAAGAGCAGGGATTTGTTTTTGTGAAAGATAATGGCGTGCTCAAGCGGATAAGTATAGATGATATTCTTTTTCTTGAAGCGATGGGCGATTATGTGAAGGTCCATACCGGGCAAAAGTTTCATGTTGTACATGCCACGCTGAAGTCCATTGAGGAGAAGCTCCCGATATCAAAATTTGTTCGCGTACACCGTAGTTATATCGTGGCCATCAATAAAATCGATTTTATTCAGGAAGGAACCATTACTATAGGCAAAACAACGATTCCCGTGGCTGATACGCACAAGGCTAATCTCAATAAAAGATTAAATCTGCTGTAGCCTCACCGCTTAATAGTTCTACTTCACCGAGAGCTTTATTCATTTAATCTAACAGTTATCTATAACGATAACAGGCACAATACATTTGTGCCGTCGAAATCCAATATTCTTACCGTTGCCCTTCGCTGATACAATTATGGGGTCGTAGCCAAAACTTTTTTTCCTATGCTAAACCAAAACCATTGTATCGAAGTTGTAAAACAAGCTGAGGGAATGGCTGCAAAAGATGCAGCCTTCTCTTTCATCCTTATGAAAAAATTTTTAGTATTCATATTCTTCCTTTTTCTGCTGATCGCTGCAGAATACTATTTTTTAACTGAGATTTTCACTCAGAAAAGGTTGCCTGTTCTCTCCGGTAGCCTGGTTCTCATCGTTGTTTGCATGGTCGTTTTTGTCCGTTTCTTCAGAAAGTCAGTTTTGCCGTTGGAAAAGCATAGCTAAGCGCTGTTTTTCGTATTTTCGGCAGACATGCACAGGCTCCAGTTTCGATATTGGGTGTTATGGCTTTTTCTGCTTGGTATCATCATCGTCGTTTTCCTGCAGGTTATTTCGGGTTACAATATCAATCGTCTAATTCAGGGCAACAAAACATTGTTGTCCGAAATGCAGGTGCAGAACCAGCTGCGCGAAATTGAAATCAATGTGGTCACTGTGGAAAGTGACATTCGCGGTGCAGTACTTACAGGCAATCGCGAACACATCCGGAATATCGAGGCTAAAATGGGTGCCATTGGAAGCTCAATGGATTTTTTGCGTAAAAATCATAAGCTTCTTGACAATCAGAAGCTACACCAGCTAGACTTATTAGTCAGCAAAAAACTCCAGTTCAGCAACCAGATTTTGTCAGCTTACAATAATAGCCGGGAAGCCGCTCAGGCAATTGTAAATACAGGAAGAGGGCTGCGCATCCGCGATAGCTTAAGCCCATTAATAGCAGATCTCGACAGTTCAAGACAGGCGGAACTTCAACGTATAGTCGGCTCGGTGGAAACCACAGGAAAACGAACAAGGATTTGGGGCTTTATCATTGCTACCATTGCCATCATCGCTATTATTTCAGCATTCTGGTACATACTCAATCAAGGGCGACAGCAACAAAAAATTATTCAACTGCTTAATGCTTCGGAAAAAAAAAGTAAAGATGTGGCAATGGTTAAAGAGCAATTTCTTGCCAACATGAGTCATGAGATTCGCACGCCGATGAATGCTATGCTTGGCTTCACAAACCTGCTGCGGCGTACTCCTTTAAATGATGAGCAGCGGAAATATTTGCAGAACATACATACTGCCGGTGAAAATTTGCTCGCCCTCGTAAACGACATTTTGGATCTCTCGAAAATAGAATCCGGAATGATGGTGTTGGAAGAAACCCGATTTAGTCTGCACAGTCTCGTTAGCTCGGTAGGAGCTATGTTCAGCGAAAAAATTAAAGAAAAACAGCTGCGATGTGATATTCGCATCAATAAGGAAGTTCCTGATATACTTAGTGGCGACGCGGTGCGGCTAACGCAAATTTTGGTGAATCTTCTCAGCAACGCGGTAAAGTTTACGGATGACGGCGAAATAAACATCGATATCAATTTAATTGAGACCACAGAAGAATGGGCAACGATCCGCATCTGCGTTTCAGATACGGGCATTGGGATAGCTCCGGCAAAACAAGGTGCTATTTTCGAAAGATTTCAGCAGGCGGAAACAGAAACCACAAGAAGGTTTGGAGGCACTGGATTAGGATTATCAATTGTGAAGCAGCTGGTGGATATGCAGAATGGGAAAATTTATTTGAACAGTGAACAAGGCAAAGGATCAGAGTTCGTGGTGGAACTCACGTACAAACTTCCTGACATAAATCAAATGTTTTCCGAAGCCATTGCAGCGCAGGAAGAAGAAGTGCGGATAGAAAAAATTAAAGCACTTATTGCAGAAGATAATCAAATGAACCAGATGCTCATTTCACATTTAATGAAAAGCTGGGGAATAGATTTTGTGCTCGTTAGCAATGGCGCGGAGGTTCTGAAAGAGCTAAAAAGACAGCAGTATTCCATAATCTTAATGGACATACAAATGCCCGAAATGGATGGCTATACAGCAACATCCATCATCCGCAATGAAATGAAAATGGATGTGCCAATCATCGCCATGACTGCTCATGCTCTTGCCGGTGAAAAGGAAAAATGCCTTCAGCTTGGAATGAACGATTATGTTTCAAAGCCAATTAAGGAAACCGTTTTGTACAATATTATCGCTCAAAACGCACAACATGTGCCGGAGCAGAAAACGCCAACCACTGCAAAAATCAACGTTGAATATCTACATGAGTTATCAGGCAACGATCCTGTGTTCGAAAAGGAATTGCTTGGGCAATTTGTAGTGCAGGCGGCGGAAGAACTTTCGGGTTTGGAAACAGCCATCAATGAGAAAGATTTCGATCAGGTGCGCAGAAAGGCACACAGCTTGAAATCTACGGTCGGATATATTGGCTTACACGACGAACTGGGCCCGCTTCTGGAACGGATGGAGCAGGACGCCGCCAGCGAAACCGACCTAAATCTCTCAGCAAACTTTGACGCCTTGAAGGCGAGGTGCGATGAGGCTATTGTGGCTGTGAAACAGTTGCTGGACAAGGATTCAGCTTTAACAAGGGATTAAAAGACTTTCACTTTTACACAACCTCAGTTTTTGCCATTTACTCGTAATGTTGCAACGACAGTTTATGGGCTTTCACCGAATCAGAACGAAACAAATGGAACAGAAAAGTAATTTCACATTGTAGTCGAAAGGAACAATAATCGTAAGATTCAAGATATTTTAAACTAGGTTTCGTATGGTTAAGGGTGAAGCCCTGCTAGTCTTGGCGGGGCATTTTTATTTAGCCCTTCCATTGTTAAAGAAATTATAATCGAGCTTCGCTATAATTGCAAGCAATGTCCTAATCAAACGTCTCCTGTTTCTACAGGAGGCTTTTTTATCCCGGAACACTCTCGTGCCAGCGTCGATTTACTCCAGCATCTATTTTCAGCCTATTATGTGATTACTTTTGAGCGGAACATTTTTGCTCCCTTGACGAAATCAAAAACGTAGTGTAGTGCAGACGTATTTCAAAATAGGAAAGTTTGTAGCCAGCCATGGTTTGAAAGGTGAACTCTTGCTGAAACATCATCTTGGCAAAAAAACTTCTCTCAAAGGTTTGAAAGCAATTTTCGTGGAAGAAAAAAAAGAAACCTTTATTCCCTGGTTTATTGAAAACGTCAGCATCAGGAACGAACAGGAAAACACGATCAAATTGGAAGGTGTAGACAGTAAGGAACAGGCGGTGCTATTAACACAAAAAGAAGTTTGGCTGCCCGAAGCCGATTTTCACCGGCTTTCCTCTAAAACAGCTCCTATCAATCTTTTGGGGTATGCAATTGTAGAAGGTGAAAAAGTGATTGGAAAGGTGGACGAGATAATTGAACAGCCGAATCAACTTTTATGCAAAGTAATAATTCAGGGCAAAGAAGCCTTGATTCCTTTGCATGAAGAAACTATCAAAAAAATAAATCGGAAAACAAAACAGCTTATCGTGCAACTACCTCCAGGATTACTGGAAATTTATCAGTAGAAATGCCGGTCGCCCGCAAGGTGTTTCGTGCCTGTATCATATGCCGCTGCTCGTGTGCAATTAAAAACCTGAATACGTCTCCAAGCTTTAGCCTCACAAGTTTTGTAATCGTCGTCGGAAGCTTGATGGCGTTGAGATCTCTTTTCTTTCCAAGTTCCATCAGTTGAACCAATTTGTCCTGGTGAGTCAAGAACTCATTCAGCACCGTTTCCACATTCAGACTGTTTGGAAAGCTGTAACTCTTGGATGTCTTCATCTTGTTTTTAATTTCCATTACATTCTTCGGCTTCATGGAATTTGTGAACATATTGCCGAGCCAACCCGACTGGAACCAAGGATTACTTTTATGCGTTGTTACTGACAATTCTCTTTCAATGGTCGGCAAGTAAAAGCGATTGTAGGCATTCAGATGTTCAATAACCTGCACTACGCTCCACTTACCTTTTTCAGGACAATAAACCATTTTTGTTTTGTCCACATTCCGAAAATATTCACCCACTTCTTTGATTCTTCTTACATCATCTTCTAATTCATTCAACAAATCTTCTGATTTAAATTTTGGCATAAAGTCTTTGATTTTTTGGCTAAAGATTACTTTCAAATAACAGACCAAGCTTGCGCTAACTTTACCTGGTGAATGGACAGCCGCGGTATATAGCGCATCTCGATTTAGATGCTTTTTTTGTATCCGTTGAGATACTGAAAAATCCTTTACTCAAAGGTAAGCCACTTGTAGTTGGCGGCGATGGTCAGCGGGGTATTGTTGCGGCATGCAGTTATGAAGCACGAAAGTTCGGCATTGAAAGCGCAATGCCCGCAATAACTGCTAAAAGACTGTGTCCTGAAGCCATTTTCATACGGGGCAGCTATCACGAATACAGTAAATATTCGAGGATGGTCACGGAGATTATTTCCAACTCGGTTCCGCAATTTGAAAAAGCATCTATTGATGAATTTTATTGCGACTTGAGTGGAATGGAAAAGTTTTTTGGCGTGAGTCAGTATGCAAAAGAGTTGCGCGAAAAAATTATCCGGGAAACAGGACTTCCAATTTCCTGCGGGTTGTCGGCTAACAAAGTGGTTAGCAAAATGGCGACAAACGAAGCAAAACCCAATGGGTTTTTAGAGATACCGGCAGGAAAAGAGTGCGACTTTTTATGGCCACTTACGGTAGATAAAATTCCCGGCGTAGGCACGCAATCGCAACAGCAGTTGTACAGCATGGGCATTCACACCATCCGTCAGCTTGCTGACACCTCGGTCGACCAACTTGAATACTCCTTTGGCAAATGGGGTAAAAAGCTTTGGGAAAAAGCTCATGGAATTTCCTCCTCGATAGTTGAGCAATACAGCGAGCAAAAATCTATCTCGCACGAAAACACTTTTCACGACGACAGCAACGACTTGCAATTCTTGCATGCGGAGTTGCTGAAGTTAACTGAAGAAACGGCTTTCAATCTTAGGGAAGAACAGAAGCTCACCGGCTGCATTACGATCAAAATTCGATATGCGGATTTTACCAACGTTTCCCGACAGGAAGTAATTGATTACACTGCTTTGGATAACGTGCTATCAGCTAAGGTGAAAGATTTATTTTCTAAGTTATATAGGAAAGGCGAACATGTTCGGCTGCTGGGCGTTCGCTTTAGCCATTTAATACCAATGACTTTGCAAATGAATTTGTTCGACGACGCAGCCGAAAAACTACAACTGTACAAGACTGTGGATGAAATTAAAAATCAATTTGGAAAGGAAATTATAGGAAACGCTTCATCATTTCACACCGTCCATGATGTAAAGTGGGGCAGTAAAATAGACGACATTGACAGCGGCTCCACAAAACCTCACGATTGATTCTGTACAACAGGAGTGAACCCGTTACCTTTGCAAATTAAAAAAATACAGGTATGCAAACCCCTTGGAAAGAATATCAGGAAAAGAATAAGGACAGGTTTCTTAATGAGATGCTGGAGTTATTAAGAATTCCTTCCGTAAGTGCAAAAACGGAACACAAAGCGGACATGATGAAGTGTGCGGAATTGGTGCGGCAGAGACTTTTAGATTCCGGCGCCGATCGTGCCGAAGTGATGCCTACCAACGGACATCCGGTGGTGTTTGGTGAAAAAACAGTTGATCCGGCAAAACCCACAGTACTTGTTTACGGCCACTACGACGTGCAACCACCGGAACCACTTGAACTATGGCATAGCGGTCCTTTTGATCCTGTAATCAAGGATGGTAAAGTGTATGCACGCGGCAGCGCTGATGATAAAGGACAATTTTATATGCATGTGAAGGCCATGGAGATTATGGACAAAACGAATTCTCTAGATACCAATATTAAATTTTTGATAGAAGGAGAGGAGGAAGTTGGTTCACCTAATCTTGCAAAATTCGTGGCCGACAACAAAGAACTTTTGAAGGCAGATGTGATACTCATTAGCGACAGCGCTTTGCTGAGCATGGAAACGCCAACGCTCGACGTAGGTATGAGAGGACTCTCTTATATTCAGGTGGAAGTGACCGGTGCAAACCGTGACTTACACAGCGGCACATACGGTGGAGCAGTTGCGAACCCGATCACGATGCTTTGCAAAATGATTGCAGCTTGCCACGACGAAAACAACCATATTACGATACCGGGCTTTTACGATGATGTGTCCGAACCAACAGCAGATGAACGCAAGCTGATGGCACAAGCGCCATTTGATGAAAACGAATACAAAGCGGAACTTGGGATTAATGAATTGTGGGGTGAAAAAGGATTTACTACAAACGAAAGAACCGGCATCAGACCAACGCTGGAAGTAAATGGAATTTGGGGCGGCTATACCGGTGAAGGTGCAAAAACAGTTTTACCATCGAAGGCTTACGCCAAAATTTCAGCTCGTCTGGTGCCTAACCAATCGTCTGAAAAAATTACCAAACTGCTTATCGATTACTTTGAAAGCAATGCTCCGGAAGGTGTGACGGTAAAAGCCGAAGTACATCACGGCGGTGAACCGTACGTTACGCCCATCAATAGCAAAGGCTACCAGGCCGCAGCGAAAGCCATTCAAACAACTTTTGGGAAAGATCCAATTCCGGTTCGTGGTGGTGGCAGCATTCCCATTTGCACCATTCTCGAAAAAGAGTTAGGAATAAAGATCGTTTTTATGGGATTTGGACTTGACAACGATAACCTGCATTCCCCAAACGAAAAGTTCAACCTGGAGAATTATTATAAAGGCATAGAAACTATTCCATACTTCCATAAATTCTATGCGCACAGCTGAGGAGATCGTGAGGCAGAAAATATGTTGAGCTGATTACTTATTCAACTCAGTTTCTGATCTTGGCTGTGCCGGATTTGGAATGGTTGCCTTAAATGGCAGGCCTGCAGCGGCACGCCACAGGTTTGGAATTTCAGTAACGTCTTTTGTATCGGGAACAATGCAGGGCATGTTGTCCTGACGCAAAGAATAAACCCCCGGTGATTTTTTGGTCAAATTGAACGCTTCCGGTTGGTTACGGAACCTGCTGTAAGGAGGCCAGGCGTTCGGCATTGTGTCATTTTGAGCGGGCATCTGAGCAGCAATATTCTTCTTTTCCCTTAAAGTAAAATGTGAGCTATGTCGGTCCGTCGATTGACCGCTGACTTTACAAAATAGGAGCAGACAAAATGTAACCAGCAGCAGTTTCATGGCATTAAATTTACAGCTCTAAGTTAAACACTAGTTTCAGTAAGCCATGCCGGATGCAAAGGAAAAACTCCGTTTAGATAAATATCTCTGGTCGATCCGGCTGTTTAAGACACGAACCTTGGCTGCAGCAGCATGCGACACAGGCAAAGTAAAACAAAACGGAACATCGGTAAAGGCGGCAAAGCAAGTGAGCATCGGCGATGAGTACGAGGTGAAGACGGAAGTAAAAAAATGGCGTATTAAAGTCACGGGCCTCTTACACAACCGTGTCGCTTATTCAGAAGCTATAGAAAATTACATCGACATCACGCCACAGGAAGAACTCGATCGCATGCAGTTCCAGCCGGCATCTTTTCATACAGGTAAGCGGCAGAGCAAAATTGGACGGCCTACAAAAAAGCAACGCAGAGAATTAGATAACCTGGGATTGGATAAAGATTGATGATTATCTGCTTTTCTACAAACAACGCAAACACTCTGCAGGGTGAAATGAAGATGCAAGCCTGCTGCGTAACTTTGCCGCATGCACATTGATATTGTTTCCGTTTTACCTGAATTGCTAGAGAGCCCCCTTTCGCATTCAATTATGAAAAGGGCACAACAGAAAGGAATACTATCCGTAAATGTGCATAATCTCCGCAAGTGGGCAGTCAATGAATATGGTCAGGTGGATGATTACCAATATGGCGGTGGTGCCGGCATGGTAATGATGTGCGAACCGCTGGCAAATGCCGTTGAAGAATTGCAAACGGCGAAAAAATTTGACGAGATAATTTACGTCACTCCGGATGGGGATACATTGAATCAGAAGATTGCCAATCAACTATCCCTGAAGGAAAATCTGCTGATCATTTGTGGTCATTACAAAGGGATTGATCAACGCATTCGCGACGAGTATGTAACGAAGGAAATTTCCATCGGTGACTACGTACTAAGCGGTGGTGAGTTGGCGGCTGCAGTTTTGGTGGACACAATTGGCCGGCTTATTCCCGGAGTTTTAAATGATGAAACTTCAGCCCTCACTGATTCCTTCCAGGACAACTTATTAGCGCCGCCCGTTTACACTCGTCCTGTTGATTTCCGTGGCTGGAAAGTGCCGGAAATTCTACTCAGCGGCGATCCAAAAAAAGTTGAAGAATGGCGTCATCAGCAGGCGATTAGGAGAACTGAAGAACGCAGACCCGACCTGCTAAGTGATGAGGTCGAATAGTAAATTTTTTGCCTTTTTTCTAGTTCTTTTCTACAGCAACCCTTATCGGAGCGTGTATTTCACTATTGTTCTAATCTCTTTCTAATACTGACAAACTCATGGATGGGAAACAGGCACCATGATTGCTGACGTATCTCTATTGTTTAACGAAAAAAGAGAAGCTATGAAAAAGATGTTTATGACAATGTGCTTTTTAGCGGGTGGTCTTATTGTATTTGCGCAAGACCCGAACACGACCATAAGTACAACTAGTAATTATAATGCTTATGCAGCACCGGCAACAGTTCAGATGTATTTCACGAGGGATTATCCGGCAGCAACGAACGTTACCTGGAAACTGGATAATGGCTGGTGGAGAGCAACTTACAACACAGGCAATGGTCACCTGACACATGTATACTACAATGAAGCTGGTGGTAATTTCCTGGTGAACACCCCTTTGTCTAAAACTGCTATTCCTGACAATATCGTAGCAGCAGCGACGAACATTTGGGGAGACAGATTATACAGCATTATGCAAATGACAGGATTGGAAGGTAAAACTGTGTACCACGTTCATCTTTTGGAACATGGCGAAAGAGAGTCTGAGTGGCTGGATGCAGATGGTAAACAGACAACTAATCAATATTTGGAGCGTGGATACTACGATTCTCACATGAATACATTTAACAGTGTGCAGAAGCAGAACATGTAGTTAAGAACGTTTTCTTTTAATCACAGGCAGCCCAATCGGCTGCCTTCTTTTTTGTAGTAAACACAGCTGCAAAAAAAATCCCGCCTCCAAAAAAAGCGGGATTAAACTTTTGAAGCGGTCAAGGTTAACCTTCGGAACCTTCATTGGTCGCAGGTCTTCTTTCCCTGCGTTGGTATGGAGGATTTCTTCTGGCTCTTCTTTCTCTTTGAGCTTCTTCCTGGCGTTTGCGCATCTGAGCTTCGTGCTCAGTATGCCACGTTTGGAACTTCGTCATAGCTGTTGCTTCGTCAAACAAGCCAAGCGATACACCACGAAGCAAATGCTTCAGGTACAGCACACCTTTGTACGATAAAAGCTTGCGCACAGTATCTGTCGGTTGAGCGCCTTTGTTCAACCAATCCAATGCTCTCTGGCGGTCCAGCTGAATAGTAGCCGGCTGCGTTTGAGGATTGTAGGTACCTAGCTTTTGAATGAATTTACCATCGCGGGGAGCTCGTGCATCTGCAACAACGATGAAGTAGAATGGTCTTTTCTTAGACCCATGCCTTTGTAATCGGATTTTAACTGGCATCTTAAATAGAAATTTAAATGCGGTGAACTAAAATTGTTAAGGGTGCAAAACTAACGCTCAAAACCGACAATTGAAATATAGAATTTATAATTTTTTGTTACCTGCAGCGGTATCCCGATTGAGCTTTACTTGCGACGCTCCGTTCCACTTTCTGATCTCTATTCGCCTTACTCCGAGCTCAAGTTGCCCTTGTCAAAAATAAGAAGCCCTGCTCGTGGCAAGGCTTTTCTCATTTTCCATTTTTAGTTCTTAATTGCCAGCGCTCATTCGCTTTTTCAAATTCTCGTCGATAGCATCTAAAAATTCTTCAGTGTACAAATAATCTGTCCCGTGTTCTGCTTTCGATTTAATGGTCAGCGCAAGATCTTTCGTCATTTTGCCGCTCTCAACTGTCTCAATGCAAACTTCTTCCAACGCGTTGCAAAAATTAATCAGCTCCTGATTGTTATCCAGCTTGCCTCTAAATGCCAATCCTCTCGTCCACGCAAATATGGACGCAATCGGATTTGTGGATGTAGGATTACCTTTTTGATGTTCGCGGTAGTGCCGTGTCACTGTTCCGTGTGCGGCTTCTGCTTCCATTGTTTGTCCGTCTGGAGTTACAAGCACAGATGTCATCAAACCCAGCGAACCAAAACCCTGTGCAATTGAATCGCTTTGCACATCACCATCGTAATTTTTACAAGCCCACACAAAGCCGCCATTCCACTTCATGGCACTTGCTACCATGTCATCAATCAGGCGGTGCTCGTAAGTGATGCCCGCTTCCTTAAACTTGTCTTTAAACTCATTTTCATACACCTCCTGAAAGATGTCTTTGAACCGTCCGTCGTACTTTTTAAGAATGGTGTTTTTGGTGCTCATGTACAGCGGCCACTTTTTCTGTAGCGCCATATTCATGCAGCTTTTCGCAAACCCGCGAATACTTTCATCGGTATTGTACATTGCCAGTGCCACGCCGCCGTCACCGGTGTAGTTGTAAACTTCGTGTTCCTGCTTTGTTCCGTCTTCGCCCTGGAAAGTAATAGTCAGCTTGCCTTTTCCCTTCACCACAAAATCTGTTGCTTTGTATTGATCACCAAATGCATGACGACCTACGATGATCGGACGATCCCAGGTGGTAACTAAACGCGGAATATTTTTGATAACAATTGGTTCGCGGAAAACGGTTCCATCTAAAATGTTCCTGATTGTTCCATTCGGGCTTTTCCACATCTGTTTCAGGTTAAATTCCTTCACTCTTGCTTCGTCCGGAGTGATGGTTGCACATTTGATTCCCACGCCATAATGTTTGATGGCGTTAGCAGCTTCAACAGTAACATTGTCATTGGTCTGGTCGCGATATTCTATGCCTAGATCGTAGTACTTTATGTCAAGATCGAGATAGGGTAAAATCAACTTGTCCTTAATGAATTTCCAGATAATTCTGGTCATTTCGTCGCCGTCTAATTCAACTACGGGATTTGCAACTTTAATCTTGTTTTCCATCACTTTTTTTTAGGCGGCAAAACTAACATTAATAAAAAAAGGTTTACAGATAAATTTTACCTTAGCGCATTCTTTAACCAACGAAACCGACGGCTGATGGAGAATTCAAGAATCTTCTTTCAGTTTCTGCTCAAATTTATTTACCTCAGCGAGGAAGAGTACAGCCAACTAATCAAACCTTACCTGGAGTTCCGACAATTTAGAAAGAAGCATGCGATTACCGTTGCGGGGGAAGTAGAAAACTATTTCAACTTTATAACGGCGGGTCTGGTGCGTAAGTATTTTGTGAAAGGAACAGAAGAAATAAACGTGCAAATATCCACGGAAGGCCAAGCTATTTCTGCATTCGAATCTTTTCATAGCAGAATGCCGTCGGAGTATTACATCGAAACTATCGAACCTACATCTGTTATCTCCATCGGCTACGACAACCTTGAAAAAATTTTTTCATCGACTGCTAAAATGGAACGGCTTGGAAGGTTGATTGCAACGTTTGCCGTTATTATTAAAGATCACTGGCAAATGAGCTTAATTAAACTAACACCACGTGAAAGGTTTTTGAACTTCGTAAAAAAAAATCCGGATCTTTTGCAGCGTGTTCCGCAAAAATATCTTGCATCATTTCTCAATATTCAACCCGAAACCTTCAGCCGGTTTAAACATCTGTTGAAAGAAAAGTCAGAACCGTGATACTGGTCCACATTATTCAAAATATACCTTCACCGTTTGGTAGAACAATCGTCGCTGAATGAGTTCATTCATCTCCTGATCGTTTTGGGTGAAGCTTTGCAAGCCAAAAAGTCCTGCGGCATTGCCGTGATTGATGGCAATTTCCATATAACCTGCGCTGTTAAACAACACTAATTTTTCTCCCTGCGGCACATCTGCATACGAGCCGCTGATGCGTTCAATCACTTCATCTTTCTTAAACACAATTTTAAATCTTCTGCCTTTTCGCTGTTGTTCAAACTGCTCCTGCGTGATGTTTACTACCACATTTTCGAAGTTGTCGATAAAAATAATCTGACCTTCTATCCAGTCTTCACCATGTGACGGACGCAATGGAATTTTTTCAATGTAGGGCGTGTCGGGCACACCAATCTTTTCCAAAGGTTCGCCATTGATCAATTGAGTAATTGCTTTGCCTGCAACATCAACACAGTACAATGTATTTTTTATTGCAGTTTTCTCCAGCTCGATACCTAGTATCATGTCAGGTTTGTCTTCAACGATCATGCTGAGCAAACCATTGTCAGCGCAAATAATGTATTGGTTTTTGTGAAATGCGAAGAGCAGTTGTTGAGGCTTTGTTTCAAACAGGTTTACGAGAATAATGTGAAAAGTGTACTCGGGAAAATTTTTTACAGCATTGCGACAAACGTATGCAGCTTGGGGATAATTGAATGGTGACAGTCGGTGAGTAACGTCGACAATGTGAAAAGCAGGATTAATGTTTAGTAACCGACCTTTTACGGCACCAACCAAATAATCCTGCTCACCAATGTCTGATG
>JAEZJD010000032.1 GCA_023436425.1 Bacteroidota bacterium
GATCAGAAAGGCAACACCACGACTCTTGGGCGCGGCGGCTCTGATTATACCGCGGCGATTATTGGTGCGTGCACTGGAGCTTCTTCGGTGGAAATCTGGACGGATGTTTCCGGTATGATGACTGCCGATCCACGACTTGTTCCCAATGCAAAGCACATCGAATCTATCTCGTATCACGAGGCGATGGAACTGTCGCATTTCGGTGCAAAAGTTATTTACCCGCCCACACTGCAGCCGCTGATGAATTCCAAAATAGCGGTACGTATCAAAAACACTTTTGCTCCAGACGATTATGGCACTGTTATACAAGCAGAGCCTCATAAAAATGGAAGCAGTACACGAGGTATTTCGAGCGTGAATGCGATCGCTCTGCTCAGCCTGGAAGGCAGTGGCATGGTTGGTATTCCGGGATTTTCTAAACGGTTATTTGAGTCTTTGTCGAACCATCAGATCAATGTAATTCTGATCACGCAAGCCTCATCGGAACATTCGATATGTGTGGGCGTAGAACAAAGAGCGGCCGACAAGGCCAAGGAAGTTGTGGACGATGCTTTTAGCTATGAAATTGAACGCGGGCTAATTGAACCTCTGAAAGTGGAGCAAGATCTTGCCATCGTTGCACTTGTCGGCGATAATATGAAAAGTCATCAGGCAATCAGTGGAAGAATGTTTGGTGTTTTGGGCCGAAATGGTGTTAACATCAGAGCCATCGCTCAGGGTTCATCCGAGAGAAATATTTCGGCAGTAGTGCTTCACCAAGATATTCGTAAAGCATTGAATGCATTGCACGAAGAGTTTTTCGAAACAATATACAAACAGGTGAACCTTTTTATCGTCGGCACGGGCAATGTGGGCAGTAAACTTGTAGCACAGCTGAAACAGCAGCAACGGTTTTTGCAGGAAAAACTGGCGTTACAAGTTCGTGTGATTGCGCTGGCAAATAGCCGCAAGATGTTGTTTACAGATGATGGTGTAAACCTTTCCGAGTGGAAATCTGAACTGGAGCGGGGTAAAGCAATGCAGCTCCATGAATTTGTTTCTGAAATGAAGAACAAAAACCTTAGAAATTCAGTCTTCGTAGATATCACAGCCACTCCCGAAGTAGCCAATACTTACGAGGATGTTTTTCAGAAAAGTATTTCGATAGTGGCGTGTAACAAAGTTGCAGCTTCTTCACCTTACAACAACTATAAACGACTGAAAGACCTTTGTCATGAATTTGACGCATCTTTTCTTTTCGAAACTAATGTAGGGGCCAGTTTACCCGTCATCGGCACGCTGAATGATCTTGTTCGTAGCGGTGATACCGTACATCGCATTGAAGCTGTTCTCAGCGGCACACTCAATTATGTCTTCAATCATTATGATGGCGAAATACCTTTCAGTGAAATTGTTCGTCAAGCGCAGCAGGAAGGCTATACGGAACCAGATCCACGCCTTGATTTGAGCGGGACTGACGTAATGCGAAAGATTTTAATTCTCGCAAGAGAAGCCGGTGCACACATGGAAATGGAAGACATCAGCAATACACCGTTTTTGCCGCCATCGTGCATGGAAGGCAGCGTGGAAGATTTTTACAAAGAGATGCAAAACCAGGAGGAACATTTTAAAAACATTTATCAAGCGGCTGCTGATGCGGGAAAAAAATTGAAGTTCGTAGCAAGGTATTCTGACGGGAAAGCTTCAGTGGGATTACAACACATTGACCCTGCGCACGACTTTTATCATTTGTACGGAAAAGACAACATCGTTTTGTTTTACACCGACCGTTACGTGGATCAGCCAATGGTTATCAAGGGAGCAGGCGCGGGTGCAGAAGTTACTGCTTCAGGAGTGTTTGCCGACATTATAAGAGCAGCAAGAATCTAAAATGAAGAGAATCAAAATAAAAGCCCCCGCTACTATTGCCAATCTCGTTTGTGGGTTTGACATTTTAGGAGTTTGCCTGCAGGAGCCGTTTGATATCATGGAAGTATCGTTGCTCGAGAATAAAGAAATTCTCCTCGAGCACGAAGGAGATTTACTTCTGCCGCAAGAACCACATTTGAATACTGCAGGAGCACCTCTTCTGGCCATGCTGAATGAAATACCTGAAATTTTCGGCTTTAAAGTTCGGATTCAGAAAAACATAAAGCCTGGAAGTGGCCTCGGTTCCAGCGCTGCAAGTGCTGCCGGCGCAGTTGTCGCGGCTAACGCGCTGCTGAATAACAGGTTTTCAAAAACAGATCTTTTGCGTTTTGCAATGGAGGGAGAAAAAGTTGCTTCTGGAGTAAAACATGCCGACAACATCGCACCCGTGATTTATGGAGGAACGACACTCATTCGGAGCATTTTTCCTCTTGACATTGTTTCTATTCCAACACCGGCACTATTTATTACTGTTGTTCATCCTCAAATAGAAGTTCGCACATCTGATGCACGACAGATCTTACGAAAAGAAGTGTTGTTGAAAGATGCGATCAAGCAGTGGGGCAATATCGCAGGGCTTGTTGCAGGATTTATGAAAGATGACTATGAGCTGATTAGTCGCTCTCTTGAAGACAGAATTATAGAACCTGTACGCAGCATTTTAATTCCGGAATTTTCAAAATTAAAAACCAAATGCATACAAGCCGGTGCTTTAGGCGGTGGCATATCGGGTTCCGGACCATCTATTTTTATGCTAAGCAAAGACCAAGAAACGGCATTAGCTGTTGAAAAGGTTATGCAGGATATTTACACTGCTATGCCTTTGCACCACTACACCTATGTTACTTCGATTAATCATTTAGGTTGCGGCATCATTGAACACGATTAGTTATGCAATATTTCAGCACAAGCAATAAAAACATCAGAGCAGATTTCCGAAAAGCAACTATCGAAGGGCAACCTGCGGACAAGGGCTTGTACTTTCCCGAACATATACCTCAATTGGGAAATGAATTTATTACCAACATCAAAAATTTATCGAAAGAAGAAATTGCCATTGAAGTAATCCGTCCTTACATCGGCCAATCGATTGATAATACCACACTCGAAAAAATTATATCGGAGACAATCTTTTTTGATTTTCCACTTGTGCGGATAAATAATTCAATTTCGGCTCTTGAACTTTTTCACGGTCCAACGCTTGCGTTTAAAGACGTTGGTGCAAGGTTTATGAGCCGATGCTTGAGCCATTTTGCAAAAGATGAAAAACGCAAAGTGACCGTACTAGTTGCTACTTCCGGCGACACCGGCGGCGCAGTGGCAGATGCTTTTTTCGATGTTGATAATGTCGATGTTGTTATCCTTTATCCTTCCAAAAAGGTGAGTGATATTCAGGAACTGCAGTTGACGACGTTGGGTAGCAATATCTCCGCACTCGAAATCGAAGGAACGTTTGATGATTGTCAACGACTGGTAAAAAATGCATTCGCCGATCAGGATCTGAATAAGAAGCTTTACCTCACTTCTGCCAATTCCATAAATGTTGCACGGTGGCTGCCACAGCAGTTTTACTATTTCTATGCACATCAGCAATGGCAGCATGAGGAGCCCCCTGTAGTGTGTGTTCCCAGCGGCAACTTTGGAAATATTTGTGCAGGTTTATTAGCCCACAAGTCCGGTTTACCTGTGGCGCATTTTATTTCGGCGTGCAATGCAAATGATGTTGTACCGAGTTATTTGTCTTCAGGAAAATACGAGAGCAAACCCGCTGTTGCAACGTTGTCGAACGCAATGGACGTTGGCAATCCCAGCAACTTTGTTAGAATCATTAAACTCTTTCAAGACAATTTTTTTGACTTGAAAAATGTGCTCACAGCATACAGTATCACTGATTCGGAGACTGTCGACGCAATTAAGCATGTAAAGTCAACATTCAATTATCTGCTTGATCCGCACGGAGCAGTTGGATTTACTGCGCTGCACCGGTACCTTGCCGAACACAGTGATCAAAAAGGATATTTTTTGGAAACCGCACACCCGGTTAAATTCAACATTGAGGAAATCATAAACGAAAAAGTAGAACTGCCAGCATCAGTTAAACACCTGCTGACAAAAGAAAAAAAGAGCGTGAAAATGAGAGCAGATGAACGGGAACTAAAGTCTTTTTTGTTGAGCAGATAGACTATGCTTCTGCCGTTGCAGTCGTTCTGCTTTCAAATTGCATGTGGTACAGGTTCGAATAAAACCCACTACTCGCAAGGAGTTCAGCATGTGTGCCCATTTCTTTAATTTCCCCTTTATCCAAAACAATGATCTTGTCTGCCCGCTGCACCGTCGACAATCTATGCGCAATAACTATTGAAGTTCTATCTGCAATTAACGTTCTGATTGCCCGTTCGATCATTCGTTCGCTCTCAGTGTCAACTGAAGATGTGGCTTCGTCGAGAATGAGTATTGCAGGATTGTAAAGCAGTGCCCTGATGAACGACAGTAATTGTCGCTGACCAACGGACAGGGTAGCGCCCCTCTCCATTACATTGTAGTCATAGCCGCCGGGTAATTGCATGATGAAATCGTGCATGCCGATAATTTTCGCAGCGTGTTCCACTCTCTCCCGCGGAATTGATTCGTTCAGCAACGTTATGTTATCTAGTACCGATCCGGGAAAAAGAAATACATCTTGCAGTACGACACCAACGCTTCTTCTCAACGTGGCGAGATCGTAATTTTCAATCGGCACATCATCAATTTTGATGTAGCCTGCATCGATTTCATAAAGACGGTTCAGTAAGCTGATGATCGTCGTTTTACCACTTCCTGTATGTCCAACAATGGCAACCGTTTCGCCTGGCTGCACTGAAAAGTTTAGATCTTTCAGAACAAGCTGCTCTTTTGTGTATCCGAAAGACACATGTTCGAAATCTATTTTTCCCCGAACGTGTTCGGGAGCGAATGCATCCTTAGATGATGGGGGCAGCGAATCAGAATTATCCAGCACGCCAAATACACGCTCACTTGCAATCATTCCCATTTGCAGAACATTAAACTTGTCTGCAATCATTCGCAACGGACGGAAAATAAGGTTCAAATAAAGTATAAAGGCAGTTACTTTCCCGTATTGACTTACCTGTAGCGCAAGAGCCTCCTTTGCAGTCCACCAAACAATAAGGCCAATTGAAAGTGCAAGCACTATTTCAACAATCGGAAAGAACACAGAATAGGCAAAAATTGCTTTAATGTTTGCGTTGCGATGCTCCTTGTTTATTTCTTTAAATTTATTGAACTCTCTTTGTTCCGCAGCAAACGCCTGGACGATGTACATGCCGGTAATATGCTCCTGCACAAATGCATTTAGACGTGCTACGGCATTTCGTACGCGGTGAAATGATTTATTGACACTCTCTTTGAAATAGTAAGTCGCAATAACAATAATTGGAAACGGAACCAAACAAACGAGCGTCAGCCTCCAATCTGTCCAGAACATAATTCCGAGCACACATGCTATGGAAAGAAGATCAGCAATAATAGGAATCAGTCCATCCGAAAAAATGTCGTTTACTCTTTCAATGTCATCAACTGTTCTTGTGGTGAGTGTACCAATGGGAGTACGATCAAATTGTCGCAAGTTTAGGTGGAGTATTTTATGAAAAACCTTCACCCGCATATCCTTAACAACGGACTGCCCCAACCACGACGTAGTGTAAGAAAAATAAAAACGAAGCGCCGTTTCGATGAAAATAAACCCAATTTGGATTAGGGTAATGTAAATGAGCCAATCGTAATTTTTTCCGGCAATGTATTTATCTACAGTAAGTTGAATGAGATAGGGCCGCACCGGCGTGAACGCAGCCAGCATTACGGCCATGACAATAGACCAGTAAAAGCTGCGCTTGTACGGCCTTGTGAATTGTAAAACTCTCTTGAGAAGTGAAAAGTCGAAAAAAGATTTTTTTGCCTGTGTCGTCAATTGCCTGCTTTAGTAAACAAATTTAAAGCCGTGTCATGTTTTGCTCATCCGAATTTTCACCCATTGCATTTTTATATGCCTTGATGAAAATAGCTCCGAGATTTTTTTGCGGTGGAATGTAATCGCCAAAGCCTTCCTGCTTACCACTTCGTTTTTCAAATTCTTTCCAGAAGTTGATCCACTCAATATTCTTTCCCGCGATCATTTTTTCATTGAGCAAATCAAAAAACGGCTGATTGATCACTTGCCTGCCCGTTTGCTTAGATGCAATGATGTGCGCATCAGAAGCATGCTCCAGCACATCATGAATTAAATGGTAGCCACCGCACGAACCAAGGAACACTATTTTAGCTGAAGCCGGAATTTGTTCAATTGTGTACGGAGCATAATAACTGTGTCCTCTATGCACAACAATGGTGGGATCCAAATTGTTCTCTTCAAGATAACTATCTAATGCTTCCTGGGCTTTGTCCACCTCTCCTGTTTCTTCAGGCAAAGGTTTGTTTGCAAAAATCCAAACCGGCTTTCCTTTCAATGATGAATATTTTATCCAATATTTCGTCTCTTCTCTTTTCCATGAGCTGGCGGGAAATTGAGTAACGAAGTTTGCATAATTACCACGTCCGTCTTTATCGCCGTAAAAGAAAACCTGCATCACCACCTTGCCTGTTGAATCACCACCCGTAACAAGATTGTTGTAGTTGATTGCATATACCGGCGGAATATTAAACTCCTGCGAAAGATTAATTGTGCTGTCGGACGCAGACTGAAAAAGCTTGTACAGCAAATCATACATCACCATCCCGCGTTTGTTATTCAACTTTACGTTCCGTTCGTAATTCAACTTCACGTTAGTTAACATATCATCGGCGACCGGCTTAATCTGCTCCATAATGCTCGCATACGAATCTGCAACATCAACACCGTCTTCCAAGCCCTGAGATTCTTCCAAACCATTGACGAAAGCCGTCATAAGCGTGGTGGAATAATCCTTTGGCATAGTGCCCAAGAAATTACTTAACGTGTTATAGCCTGCAGCCATTTTAATAAACTTCTTGAAATGACTAAAACCAACACTCAACAGGAGCGAATCACCCTTGTTGCCAATCTTCTGCATCATCGTCGGATATACGCCGCGGGTGTAACTGGAAGTATATAGATCTGTTTCACCAGCAATCACCAAATAGTAAAGTTCTTCTGCCGTCAATAGATTCAAAATTCTAAACCGCACCGGGTCCGGCGACTCGTGCAAATCGTTTATCGGTTTGATGAAAAGTTCCACAGCTTTTTTCTCCAGCATGGCATTTAAAGCCTGCATTTCGGTAATCTTTTCATCTTCTAATTGCCGGTTCACATAATCGAGTTTTGTGCGCACCAGCAACTTGTAATATTTTATCGGGTCCTTTATCGCTTCATCAATTTCTTTCAGGGAAATTTTATCCTTCAAAATGTTATCAAGAAAAGGAAAATACAACTGTCCACTTCCATTGCTGTTTGTTGCCATGTCGGAAACAGCTTTAATGACGGGATCATCAATTTGCCTGATCGCTTTTCCTAAATCGTTATATGCAGCAGCATAGTCATACAACTGGCGCGGAAATTTATGTCCGGCGTAAATGATTAAACTATCGCGAAAAGGCAGATTAGGGTTATCTTTTAAAGTAAGAAAAATCTTCTCTGGGTGCAGAAGCAGATATTTCTTGATGACAATGTTCTTCGCCACCTTGTACCCTGAATTTCTTTCGAAAGCTCTGGAATCTAAGACCAGCTTTCCGATGTCGTGCGGCCATTGTTCTACCAACGACTCGATAGACTCGCCTTTTTTATCCTTCGCAACGGCGACTTCGTATGCATCTATTGCTGATGGCAGATGTGATGCATTGAATTGCCTGCTGCGGTATAATGCTGAAAAATTTCTGAGTAAATATTGTAGTCCTTGCAGATAACCTACTTTTTTCTGTTCGCCGAGCGAATCCGTTTCAATTTTACATTGAATAGCATCTATGCGGTTTACAATGGCATTGGTAACAAAGTAGCTGACTTCATCATTTTCTGCCTTGAAGGAATTGGTGCCTCCGCTCACTTTTAAAGCATTTTTCTGCTCGCGGTCAATATAGTCGTGCCACAACTCGCGGCTTTTCGGAGGTTTACAAGTTTCAGTGGAAGAGACCTGTTTTTCTTTATGGCTTACGTTTTTTTGCCCAAATGCGGGAAGGCAAAATGCAAGGGCAAGGCAAGCAAAGAATATTGGTGTTGATGGCATGCGCCTCATAGAAGCAAATTTAGTACCTGAAAAATAATAAAGGGTTAATGACTTCTTAACTCAGACAGAGCTTACCTCACGAAAGTTGCAGCTGCTTTGTACAAAACGCTGCACATTATGAAAAAAGAAAATCGTTTATTACCTTAACCGGCTTAAAACTGCATTATGAGATCCCTACCCGGTAAGTTAACAACTGCTATCATTTTGTCTGCTTTTCTGTTTTCCTGTAAGAAGAATGTTCAAGAAACGATGGAACACGAGCGGTTTGCCGCACAAACTATCTCTGCAACAGAAGCGGCTGTGGGAATCTGTGATTATGAAATAACGGAAGCATCGCTCATTTCCTCAGGATGGACTAAGCGTTTTGAAGATAATTTTTCGGGAACTCTTGATCAATGGAATATATGGACTGGAGGCGCTTATAATTATGAGCTCCAGTATTACAATCCCACGAACTTGAAAATTGATGCCGCTTCGGGTATTCTCACGATTGAAGCCCGCCGGGAGACCGTTACAGGTGCCACATTACCAACAGATCAGACGCCGAAAAAATTTGATTTTACCTCCGGCAGGATTGAAGCAAAAACACATTTTTCCTCATCGCCAACCACTCCTAAGGTGCGGATGGCAGCTCGCATTAAACTGCCGAAAGGCACAGGAATGTGGCCTGCATTCTGGAGTTATGGAGACCCTTGGCCCACTCAGGGAGAAATCGACATTATGGAAGCGAAAGGGCAGCAAACATTTCAATATTCAACGGCATATTGGTATGGGCGAAACGCAAACAAGGTACAAGGCTCAGATGCATTGATCACAACAAATGTGGATCTGTCTGAATGTTTCCATGTATACGAACTAATCTGGGAAAAAGACAAACTAACATATTCTCTCGATGGCAATATCGTAAATACGAAGAGCGGCGGATCCATTCCCAACATGTACAAAAAACAGCAAAGAGTTGTACTGAACCTGGCTGTAGGAGGTCTGTTTTTTGGCAATCCACCACTCACAGCTTCCGACATTCAAACAGGGAGCATGCAGGTTGATTGGGTGAAGGTGTTTACCGCCAAATAATCATTTCAAAGCAGCAATGCCGGGAAGTTCCTTGCCTTCGAAAAATTCGAGCATGGCGCCGCCGCCGGTGGAAACATAGCTCACACGATCTGCCAAGCCAAACTGTTTGATCGCTGAAACGCTGTCGCCGCCGCCAACAAGAGAATATGCGCCATTATCTGTTGCTTCGGCTACCGCTTCGGCTACCGATTTTGTGCCGTGTTGAAACTTCTCCATTTCAAAAACACCCATCGGTCCGTTCCAAAGTATAGTTTTGGAAGAAAGGATTACTTTTTTGAAGGTCTCGCAAGCCAACGCTCCAATGTCCAACGCCATCCAGTCATCAGGAATATTCGTACTCAACGATGATGAGATGTTAGCGTCTTCGGCAAACTTGTCGGCAATTATTGAGTCGTTAGGCAAGTGAATGCAAACACCTTTTGCCTCAGCTTTGGTCAAAAGATCTTTTGCCGTTTGCAGACGGTCTTCTTCGACGAGAGATTTACCTATCTGCCCACCCATTGCTTTAAAGAAAGTGTAGGCCATGCCACCACCGATAATAATGTCGGTAGCACGTTCTAAAAGGTTTTCGATGATGAGGATTTTGTCAGACACCTTTGCGCCGCCAATAATTGCTGTGAAAGGCTTTTCGCTGCTGTGCAAAATCTTTTCGCCGCTGCTTACTTCCCCTTCCATCAACAATCCGAACATTTTGTTTTCGGGAGAAAAGAATTTAGCAATAACGGCTGTAGAAGCATGCGCTCTGTGGGCTGTACCAAAGGCATCGTTCACATAAACGTCGCCAAGAGAAGCAAGTTTTTTTGCAAAATCTTCGTCGCCTTTTTCTTCCTGTTTGTAAAACCGCAAGTTTTCGAGCAAGAGCACTTCACCGGATTTCAAATTCTTTGCTTTTTCCGCTGCTTCTTCGCCGATGCAGTCTGCTGCAAATTGCACTTGTGTGTCCAGCAATTCACTTACGTGCTTCACCAGATGCTTTAGAGAATACTTCTCTGTAGGACCTTCTTTGGGTCGCCCAAGGTGCGACATGAGGATTACACTGCCGCCGTCCGCAAGAATCTTTTTTATGGTAGGTATTGCTGCCCTTATGCGTGAATCGTCGGTAATGTTATACTCTTTGTCTAGAGGAACATTGAAGTCCACACGAATCAATGCTTTCTTGTCCTTGAAATTATAATCAGAAAACTTGCTCATGGTTAAAATTTTTGAAGAGAAAAAAAGCCGGTACTTACCGGCTCCGTTTTATTTTTTTATTAGCTTGGCGAAGTAATGCACAGTGCGAACGAGTTGAGAAACATAGCTCATTTCATTGTCGTACCAACTTACTGTTTTCACCAACTGAGTGTCACCAAGGGTCAACACTTTCGTTTGAGTGGCGTCGAATAATGAACCGAAATGCATTCCTATAACATCACTACTCACGATTTCATCTTCTGTGTAGCCATAGCTTTCGTTCGCAGCTGCTTTCATCGCACCGTTTATCTCTTCTACGCTTGTTTTTTTACCAAGAACAACCGTTAATTCTGTGAGGGAACCGGTTAACGTAGGGACACGCTGAGCGGTGCCATCAAGCTTTCCTTTGAGCGATGGCAACACCAATCCGATTGCTTTTGCAGCACCCGTGCTGTTTGGAACAATATTCTGCGCTGCTGCTCTTGCTCTTCTTAAATCACCTTTGGGGTGCGGAGCGTCTTGCGTATTCTGATCGTTCGTGTAGGCGTGAACGGTAGTCATCAACCCGGCAACAATGCCGAAACTGTCATCCAAAACTTTAGCCATTGGTGCCAGACAGTTGGTGGTACATGATGCACAGCTGATTATAGTTTCGCTGCCATCCAGTATGTCGTGGTTTACATTAAAGACAATCGTCTTCAAGTCTCCAGTTGCAGGGGCTGAGATTACAACTTTTTTTGCACCCGCCTGAAGGTGAGCTTCAGCTTTTGTTTTATCGGTGAAAAAACCTGTACACTCCAGCACCACATCTACATCATTATCCTTCCACGGAATATCTGCAGGGTTTTTCTGCGCATAGATCTTTATTTCTTCACCATTAACGATGATGGAATTATCTGTTGCCTTTACTTCTTGTTCAAATCTGCCTTGCGCACTATCGTATTTCAACAGGTGAGCTAAGACTTTTGGACTGGTAAGATCATTAACTGCTACAACATCTATCCCTTCCATGTTGTAAATCTGGCGGTAAACCAGACGGCCTATTCTGCCAAAGCCATTGATGGCAACTTTTACTGTACTCATTTCTTTTATTTTTTTTGCGGGGCGAAGTTACGCCTTTGACGAACAAAAGACATGATCTTGATCTGCCTGAAAATCAGTGATTTTACATTCTTTTTGAGGAGAAGATGACAGCGAGGAAGTTTTCGACTCCCTCTGAAACAACAGTGAGGAGAAGCAGTTAGTTCACGGCTTTGTTAGCGCAACTGCTGCTGGCAAACGCTTCGGGTTTGGCTTTGAAGGCAAAGCCCATCCCCAGGATGTACCCCATTGCTTCTTTTAAAGCATCGTTGCTTTTGAAGTTGGGATTGGTGTTAATGTCGGCATGTACTTCCATATCTACTTCATAAAAAGTAAAAAGATCGCACAATTCGTAGGCGATCTCTATGCTTTTAGCAACTTCAACCAACATTCTTTCCTTAATGGAATACTGCTGGCGGGTTCGTTCGTTGTGTATGAACATAAACCCGCCACGACCTTCCCGGAGAAAGACGATAACAGTTGCGAATTCTGTCTCAGAACCCTTAACCTGGGAATCCGTGCCGATGCAAACTTTTAAGTGAAATCCTGCTTCCGATTCACGCTTTATTGCATTTTCAACAGCGTCGTAAATCGGGAGCTCCAGCGATTCACCATTGAACTTTCGCCATCGCATAAAAAAAGGTTTTCCCAATTTACGGAAAAACCTTAGCTCGAAAAGAGTACGGATTGTAAAACTTGTTAACTATTGTTTATAAAACTTCTCAGCGAATTTCTGCGAACCGAGCACATATTGAATAATGTAAATCCCACTTCCTGTTGCGGGTGCATTGATAGTATTTATTCCGGGCGAAAGACTTCCTTTTGTAATAGTTCGTCCATTGAAATCATACACCGCGTATGTGCATGCCGCCGGACTGGTGACAGACATTGAATTTCCAACCATGTTGCCGACCAGATGCGGCCGAACTGTTAGTAGTTCGTTTTTCAAAGCAATAATGTTGGAGAAGTATTGCTTGCCGTCATCGAACTTAACCTTAAGCCGGTAGTAAATGGTACCGTTAACTTGTGGCGAATAGTCGTAACGTCTTGTTGCGTTCCCAACGCCGGTTATTGACTCAAACATTTTTCCATCGGTCGAAAATTCCACCATTTGTTCAATTATATTTTCATCTGCTACAATCTCCCAGTTTAGTTTATGAACACCATTTTGTGTAATGCCGCTAAGCTCCAGCTTATGTAGCGGCAGAATAGCCGCAGCCGCATAAGTCGCGTTTAAAGCATACGAACCAAGACTGGCGTAATTGGGAGCATAAACATTTCCCATGCCTCTAACGCGTAGGAAGTAGTCGCCTTCATTTAGCGTAGTATCTATTGTTGCACTTAGAACATTCATCGGATTGTATGTAGCAATAACTGCTCCTGCACTATTTAATATTTCCACCTGCAAATCCAGATCGGAACCACTATTTCCGGACGCAACGCTGAAAGGCAAAGCGTCTACGTGTAACCTGCCCTTCACAGGAAGGCTGACTTTTAAAATATCAACGTCATTGTTTCTTTCTATTATGCCTGCAAGGGAAAATTTATTGTTATTGAAAGTGGCAGCTGTTGCGTTCGCAATTTCGTTGGCGTAATCATCCTCTCGATAGCCAAACCCGTTCATTTCACTTGTGATGATGCCGAGATCGTCTTGAATGCTGGAACATCCTGTCGGGTCGGCGCCGTTGTTCCATAGCGTGAGGTTTTGTGAGTACCCGGCTCCCATGATCGGTGCCCAGCCGATTTCGCCGGCACCTTTTCCATAATTGTAATCAGCAATTTTTGTACAGTTGTTATCGTATGCTGCCTGATGGCGAAGCCCTAGTGTGTGTCCTGCTTCATGGGCTGTAGCTTCTGCCACATTCTTAGCATTAAAGTTTAACAGCGATGTGAAAACGAATGCCGGAGTATTATCGCCCCAGCTGAAGGAGTTTACAAACGAAACACCACCTGCAGTTCCATACCATTCGTAAGATGTAGTCAGTATAATTCGAATTCGGCGATCAGTCGGTGCCGCATTGTATTTTTCCAGTTCCGTAGTCACATTGAGGTTGAAGGGGCGGTAATCTTCTGCCACGCGATTGAAAACTTCTGCAATTTGTGTGGCATTCATGCCAGACGGAGCACAGGTGACAGGTCCACCACTGTTCCAACTTGTTCCGTTAACATTTTGGCCGTCAAAGTCCAGGTAAATAACAGCAGATGCTGACGGATAGCTGTTAAGCACCGGAACCTGGGCAGAAACAAAAGAAGTGCAAATGATTGCACCAAAAAATAGGGTGTAGAGGTTTTTCATGTCTCTTACGGATTAATGTTTTCAAAGGATATTCAGACGTTGTACTTACTCACTAATAAGGTCGTACAAACCTTTTTTTATCAGAACGTATTGCGTGTTCTCTTTCACGATTTCCAGAGCATCACCATTGTTTCTGTTGTAAATTCTCCCAATGAACGAGAAGGAACCATCCCGTTTTGTTGTGCGTGTGAATGTGAGAATTGCATTGTCTCTGTTTGCCAATCGAACAACGACTGTTTTAACAGAAGCGTCATTTGCATCTGACTTGGAAACAACTTTGCCGATGATGTGAAAGTTCTTTGCCGCAGTCGTGTTCACTGCAGTTCCAACCGGTAGATCAAGAAGACTTTCCAAACTTGCCGTTTTCAGAGGCATTTTGTCTGGTAAGTCGGTAAAGATTTTTCTTTTGTTGTAGTTAGGCTCGTTGAAAAGTTGGCGTTGATCCTGTGCGGAAGATTGCAGAAACGAACATGCAATCACAAGCAACAGGGCTGAGGATTTCAGGCATTTCATAGAGGTTCGGTTTAGGTCTTTCATCAGAAGCATGGATTAAGTGCTTCTTTTTGGTACGCTACACAATGATTGCAATAAAATTTTTCATTTCATAGCAAATCGCAATCTTTCATGGAAAGTCTGGTAAAAGTTCTTCGTTCCTGTCGTGGATCTACGAAGTATCAGTACTGATTTGTGGCGAGCATCACCAATGTGCATGCAATCACAGGCTCGATGTTCTTCTCTTTCGCTTTTTTGATTAGCTCAGCGTTTTCCGTTCCCGGATTGAAGATGATCCGTTTCGGCTGAAGATCTAAAATATAATCGTAGTATTCTGTCTGATTAGTTGGATTTAAATACAAGGTAACAGTGTCGACGTCTTGTTCTTGAACACGATTCTTGCTGATTTCCACACCTGCAACATTGCCGATTCTTTTACCGACTGCAACCACAGGATGTCCGTGCGCTCTAAGCTTATCAATTGCCAAATAGCTGTAGCGGGAAGGATTTGCAGATGCGCCAAGGACCAATGTTTTTTTTTGTTTAGCCATAACCTTTCTTTGGTAATCAAAGTACATGCCTCAAAACGGTTTGCCATGTGTCATTTTGATCAATGGTTTTGCCAAAAACGGAAGTAGCTTAAATGTGCTGACAAACAGGTTACTTAGCATGTTTCTTCCAAAAAATTTTTGCACCATTCTGCCGGTTTGCAACCGGCGGGCAAAGTTTTTTCTCCATTCTGCCGCGTACCTATTTTCCAGTTGCTGAGGTGTTATTTCTCCGCCAAAAAGTTTAGAAACGAGCTCCGCACAAATCTTACCCGTATGAAGCGCAATGCTCATCCCGTTACCGCAAAGCGGAGTTATCATTCCTGCAGCATCCCCCAGCATTAAAACGCCATTTTCAACCTGTGTTTTGCCGTTGAAGTTGATTTGTGAAATCGTCACTGGAAAATCTTTTAATATAGACATCGTAGAGAACAGCGTTGCCAGATGAACATTCCTGCAAAGAATCTCTTTTTCCAGCCGTTGAATGTCGTTGCCACATCTTTTCAGATTGTGTGCTGTCGTCATGTAACAAAGGCAAAATTTTTCATCTTCAATTTTCGAAATTCCACAGTAGCCATTTTCGAAATTATGCAAGCCAATGATATTCGCATCCCATTCTGCTTGCACGTGATATTTAATGCCGACGTAATTATCCAGTTGCTGATCTGCATGAAAACTTCGTTTCCACTTCACATCTAAATTGCTTCGCTTTCCATACGCAGCACAACAAACTTTTGCCGCAACCGAACCGTTCCCTTTTTCTTTTGATGTAAATGCCACGACGAATGTATTCGCCTTCTTGACGTCATCAACTTTGGTATTTTCTAAAATATGCACTCCACTACTAGTAGCGATTTGGCTTAGGTGATGATCTAAACTGTGCCGACTTATTCCAAACCCACCCAACGGCAACTTTGTTGTGAAACTCTTGGCATTAGGTGCAGTAAGAACCAGATGTTCGATCCGCGGCAAGTCCATTTTTGTCAGGGGCACACCCAAGGCTTCTAAAAAGCTCCAGCTTTCCATGCTCACGTATTCACCACATACTTTGTGGAAAGGATACTTTTCTTTTTCCAAAACAACAACAGAATGGCCTGCTTTAGACAATAGAATTGCAGCAGAAAGACCTGAAAGTCCACCGCCGATAATGGCCACGTCGTAGTGTTTTTCAATCATGTGAAGGACACGTTATCAGCCATCTAAAAGCCCAGCGCCAACTGCAGCTGTAATTTGTTATCTCAGCTTGATCTAGTAAGTTAATCCATTCTTTCCTCGTAAAACCTCTCAGCACCGAAATAGGCGCATCATTTTTTACGAGGTAACTTCTTGAAAAAATCGACGTCAAGAACTTAATGGAGTAAAATGCAATTGGGTGCCGATGCAAGTCATTAATGAAAAATCCAAGTGAAGAATTCGTCTTCATCCACTGCAGCATGTACACAAGCTCCTCATCCGTGAAATGGTGACAAAATAGTGAACAGAAAATTATATCCGGCTTGCTGCGGAACGTTACATTCTTAAAATCAGAATATATAAAATTAATCTCAGAATTTCTTTGTTGTTGCTGTGCAAATACGACACATTCAGGATTGATATCTATACCTGTTAGCGATACAGGCAACTGGATGTGCTGCGCCCAATTTTTAATAGCGTGCAAATTGTCGCCGCCGCCGCAGCCGATTTCGACAATATCAAAAGTTTTGTTGAGAGAATTCGTCGTCTGAATTAATGCTACAATTCCATCCAGTGTGATGTCGTGTCCACCCAGGTGTTTGTTGATAAAACCTAACTCTTTCATATTCCTTTTAATGTCATTGAAAGGAATATCAGTTCTGTCGAGGAGTTCTTTTTGATATGAACGGTTCCTGAACGAAGGCATTAGTTATGTGCGGTGAAAGTTTCAATAGTAAGGCCCGGGCCGAAAGCAGCGGCAAACAACTTTTTTATTTTTTCGTTTTGATGCAAAATATTTTTCAGCACGAAAAAAATTGATGCCGATGATGTGTTACCGACATTGCGTAGCACTTCGTACGATGGGCTCAATTGTCCATTTGTAAAGTTCAGCGACTTGTGCACTGCATCCAAAATTCGCTTGCCTCCCGGATGAATGCACCAGTGAGACACATCAGGCACGGAACACTTATCCTGCTGCAACGCTTTTGCGGCAACTTCAGCAAAATCTTCTTCAATCAATTCGGGAACATAGCTGCTCAACGTCATTAAAAATCCGTTCGATGAAAGCTCCCAGGCCATGTCGCGACGCCCCTTCGATACAACGTTGCTGAAAAAGCTGTCCAAACGCAAACCCTGACCGGTTTTCGAATCTCCCGTTATCAGAACGGCAGCAGAGCCATCACCAAATAACAGCGAAGACGTGATATTGTCAGCACTGGATTCTTTTTGAAAATGTATCGTGCAGAGTTCAGTACAAACAATCAGCACCTTTGCTTTCGAATCGGATTTGCAAAACGCATCGGCGATTTTTAATGCATGAATACCTGCATAACAACCCATAAAATTGACCGAGGTGCGAAAAATATCTTTGTTCAAATCCAAAAGTTCCAAAAGCTGCAGATCTAAACCAGGGGCACTCATGCCGGTACAGCTAACTGTGATCAGGTGTGTGATTTCATCAGTTCGATGCGTGTGACCGAGACAATCCCTTACTGCATCTACGGAAAGAAGCGGTGCTTGTTTCTGATACACCGAAATGCGCTGTTCCAATGTTGGGAACGGCTCCAAACCTTCGGATTGCGGGTAAAATTTCCATTCGTGCACCGGTTTGCTGTAATCACTAATTACTGAATACCGGGCTTCAATTCCACTTTGATGATAAAGGAATTTAAGCTTTCTTTTTTCTACGTCATTCGACGAGTAAATACACTGCATGAACTGCAGAATATCATCTTGCTTGTGACAGTAAGCCGGAACCGCGGTGCCTATCGAAACGATTTTGCTCAATGGTACTTCATTACAAGAAATACGAAAAAAATGGTGGTACAGATGGTTGAAAGCAGATTCATTTTCAAACTATTTTCAAACGAAGCTGCACGTTCATCTCTCCAAACCCTGATCATCCAGTACAAAAAAAACAATACCACCGGACACATTATGCCGAGGAAAATGAAAAAGCTACTCAGCTGCCTTAGCTGCATGAATAAAATGTACATCAATACGTTTGCAGCCAAGAAAAGCATCATGCTAAAGATGAAGGTGTTACGTTTACCTAGCAGGTAACTGATTGTGTGAACACCGTCTTTTTTGTCTTCTTCATGCTGATAAATTTGCGTGAGCGGATACAATGCACCCAGCAGCAAACTTGAAATAATACACGGAATAATCGGCACATTAAGCGTCTGCTCAGCATCAACAGCTTGGTAGGTAATGAAAAACACTACTGCCCCCTGGAAAATAAACACTGTTAGAAAACCAATGACAGGATACTTTTTCAGCCTAATGTTTCTGCCGCTATATGCCCTCGATGCAATGATGTAGAGCAATATACCCAATGCAAAAACGAAGCTGACTACTACCGCTGCCCCAACGGCTACAACATCCATGATGATAGTTACATTGAAAAGTTGCTTTGTGGGTTGCATCGGGTGCTGCAAGCCACCGATAGGGGTTACATCTCTATCCATGTACGAATTGTAACCGTTACTCGATGGATATACCAGAAGATGAAGGATGCAGAACACGATTACCGCGTTCGTCCAGTTAACCGCAGTCACCTGGCTGAGGGCAAACAAATACACCGGCAGCAAAAAAAATGAGAAATGAAACCGAAGCAGTTGTATGGTTGATCGGCGAAGCATTGGTTTGAAAATGAGAAATTAAAAATTAAAAACCGTTTGGTAACAATTCAATTTGTTTTTCATTTGAATTATTAATTGTTAATTGCCTCTATGAAACGCTGGCTGTTACCAATTGTGTTGTTGTTTTTTGTTTTTGCCCAAGCGCAAACAATAAAACCTTTCAGATTTGCATTCATAAGCGATACACACATTGGGTCGCCCAACGGTGGCGCGGAAGAAGACCTGCGAAGAACTGTCGCGGACATCAACTCGATGACCGACATTGATTTTGTAGTGGTAACAGGCGACGTCACGGAACTGGGAAAGGACGATGAACTTAAGCTTGCAAAAAAACTTTTGGACAGTTTGCGTATTCGTTACTTTATAATTCCCGGAAATCACGACACCGGCTGGAGCGAAAGTGGTGGACTGAGCTTTAGCAGGACGTTCGGATCCGATAAATTTCATTTTGTTCATAACGGAATTCACTTGATTGGCTGTGCATCCGGACCGTATGTGCGCATGAGCGATGGACACGTGCCGCGAGACGCAGTGAACTGGTTGGAAAAAGAACTCTCAAAAATAAAATCCGGCGAACCAATCGTTTTTCTCAATCACTATCCGCTCGATAACGGCTTGGATAATTGGTACCAGGTGATTGAGCTGCTCAAAAAACAGAATACGCTAATCGCATTATGCGGACATGGACATTCAAACAGAACGGTTCAGGCTGAGGGCATTCCCTCAGTTATGGGCAGATCCAATCTCCGTGCAAAACAGCTTGAAGGAGGCTATAATCTCGTCGACATTAAAGAAGACTCAATTTATTTTACGGAAAGGAAGCCGCTTTCGAAAACTCAACACTTGTGGAAAGCTGTTGCTTTGGAAAATCATCACTACGAACAGAACAAACAGTTTCCGCGTCCGGATTTTTCTGTTAATCAACAGTATCCACAAGTAAATCCAAAATGGATTTATCAGTCCGGTGCTAATGTTATTTCCACCCCTGTAGTGGTGCATAACCTCGTTGTGTTTGGCAATCAGAACGGAACAATAGAAGCGCTTGATCTGCAAAACGGAAAAAGGAAGTGGAAGATTGAAACGAGGGCCCCAATCTTTTCGTCACCCGCAGCAAAGGACGAAAAAATAATAGTGGCGAACGCGGATGGTATTATCTATTGCCTTTCCGCAAAAGGGAAAATTCTCTGGAAATTCAAATGCGATAAAGCTGTTCTCGGCTCGCCCGTTATTGAAAACAATGTTGTTTACATCGGCGGGAGCGATGGCAGGTTCAGCGCTTATGATTTAAACTCCGGCAGACCAATTTGGAGCAATTCCACAATTGCAGGACCGATAGTCAGCAAACCCGTTTTGACAACCGACAAAATTGTTTTTGGCGCATGGGATACAAATCTTTATTGTCTGGATAAAGGCAACGGAAAGATTGTTTGGAAATGGAATAACGGCTCTCCTGTTATTAATTTTTCGCCGGCGGCTTGCATTCCTGTGATAAAAGATGATGTTGTGTACATCGTAGCACCTGACCGTTACCTATCAGCCATAAATTTAAATTCAGGCAAAACGCTGTGGCGCACAAATGAGGCGACAGTTCGTGAGAGTATCGGTATTTCGGGAGATGAGAAGCTTATTTATGGAAAAACAATGCAGGATACAATAGTCGCCTTTTTCACCAACAGCGAACGTCCGCAACTTGCATGGAAAATGAATGCAGGTTTCGGATATGAGCACGTGCCATCCATGCTGATTGAAAAAGAAGGAAAAGTTTTCTTCGGCACCCGAAACGGCGTAGTTTATTCCATCAATCCCACCAATCAACAAATAAACTGGGCTTATAAAATTGACAATTCAATGGTAAATACTGTGCAGGTGTTATCGGGAAAGGAGTTAATCGCTTCCACTATGGACGGAAAAGTTGCGCTGCTGCAAGAGCATTAGTTACCTGCGACCTTTACCTACGAGCCAGAGAATCAAAGCAATTATAGCTACAACAATTATAATCCCGACCCACATGCCAGCTTTGAATATTCCGCCTACAACTTCGCAGGAGCTGAGAGTAACAGCAATGGCAATAGCACACAGAAATACCGAATTATACTTCTTCATAAAAGTATTTTGGACACATTATGCAAAAGCTTTGCCGAGCTAAGGTTCCAAGGCGTCGAAAGGTTGAAACGTTTCCTGGATGAACTCTGGAACTATTGAATCTCCGTAACTTTCGAACCCACCTCTAGCCCAAGTCAATATCCGTATTATCACCGATGTTCAGCGTTCTTGTTTCGCCGCGAATGCTGGTATCGCTGCCAATTAATGAAAAGTCAAGAACAATATCGAAGAGGTTTGAATAAGAACCAATAATGGAATTACGCACAATAGAAAAATCGATCGTAGTGGCATCTCCGATCGTTACGTTAGGACCCACAATTGAATTCTTAATGTTGCAGCCTTTTCCGATGCTCACCGGCTGAATGATTACGGTATTTTCAAAATCAGCACAAGGCTCGGTGTGAGCACCAAACTTCTTTAGCAATGTTGCATTCGATGCAAGCAGACTATCACGTTTGCCACAGTCAAACCAACTGTCCACCTTAAACGCTTTAAACTGCGCTCCTTTTTTTATCATGCAATCGAGGGCATCGGTAATGCTGTATTCACCATGGGTTTTTATTCCTTTTTCGATGTTTGCTTCGAGACATTCAAAAAGAAGATTTGTGTCTTTAATCTTGTACACACCCACAAGCGCCATATTCGACTTCGGAATCTGCGGCTTCTCCACCACGTGAGAAATCTCTGCTTGACCTGCAAGTTCGGCTACGCCAAAAGTTCTGGGGTCATCCACTTTCTTCACGCCCATCATCGACACATCACTGCTCAATACTTCCTTTACATCAAATTCACAAATCGTGTCGCCAAGGACGATCATTGCCTCATCTCCGCCTATTATATTTTTCGTCAGTTTTATTGCATGACCAATTCCCTGCCTGTCGTTTTGATAAACAAAATGCGCAGTCAGATCCGGATATTGCGCCTTCACATAATCCTGGATTTTTTCCCCTAAATAACCAACTATAAAAACAAATTCATTGATGTCGCCCTCTTTCAACTGGTCAACAATAATGCTCAAAACGGTTTTGCCTGCAAGTGGAATAAGAGCTTTGGGCTGCGTATATGTGTGTGGACGAAGTTTAGTTCCGGCACCTGCAACAGGAATAATTGCTTTCATGCATTTATTTTTTGATGGTCATGTTCACCTTTCCCTCTCACCCATCATGACAAACGAAAATAAGCGGTCGAAATTACCATTTTTTAATTCATAGGTCATCCATCTGTTTTCCGTATTCGCCTGCTATTTTTGTGCGGATTTTTTTGGTGACCAGCTGCAGTGCTACTATTTAGCTTCTGTTGTGTCACTCACTTGTACACCTTCAATGCTATTCAGCAATTTCATGAAAAAAGATCAACAGGTATTTGATATCATCAACAAAGAACTGCAGAGGCAGCGCAACGGAATTGAGCTCATCGCTTCAGAAAACTTCACCTCTCTGCAGGTGATGCAGGCAATGGGCAACGTGATGACAAACAAATACGCGGAAGGATATCCGGGGAGAAGATACTACGGCGGCTGCGAGTTTGTTGACGAATCGGAACAGTTAGCAATCGACCGCGTCAGGCAAATTTTCGGCTGCGACTATGCGAACGTGCAACCCCACAGCGGTGCGCAAGCAAATGCTGCGTTAATGATGGCGATATTGAAGCCCGGAGATAAAATTCTCGGGCTGGATTTAAGCATGGGTGGACATCTTACGCATGGCTCACCGGTAAACTTCAGCGGTAAACTATACCAGGCGTCTTTCTATGCGGTAAAAAAAGAAACCGGGTTGGTAGATTATGAACAAATGGAGGAAGTTGCTGAAAGGGAAAAACCGCAACTGATTATTTGCGGCGCATCTGCATACAGCCGCGATTGGGACTACAAACGCATCCGCCAAATTGCCGACTCTGTTGGTGCATTCGTCATGGCGGACATTGCACATCCTGCCGGGTTAATTGCAAAAGGTTTGCTTAACTCCCCTTTTGAACATTGTCATTTCGTTACATCGACAACGCACAAAACTTTACGCGGGCCAAGAGGCGGAATTATACTGATGGGAAAAGATTTCGAAAATCCATTTGGACTAAAAGATGTAAAAGGCAATATTCGGATGATGAGCAATTTGATTGACATGGCTGTTTTTCCGGGCACCCAGGGCGGACCTCTGGAGCACGTAATTGCAGCAAAGGCAATCGCATTCGGTGAAATTTTATCTGATGAATTCACGCAGTACGCACGGCAGGTGCAGTTAAATGCTCAGGCAATGGCAAAGGCGTTTGTAGCAAAAAATTATCACATCATAAGTGGTGGCACCGACAATCACCTGATGTTAATTGACCTGCGCAATAAAAAACTTACTGGGAAAAAAGCACAGGAAACTTTAGACAAAGCACACATTACGCTTAATAAAAACGCCGTTCCTTTCGATGATAAAAGTCCGTTTGTAACATCGGGAATTCGCATTGGGGTGCCGGCGATCACAACACGCGGAATGAAAGAACAGCACATGCAAACTGTTGTAGATTTTGTCGACAAAGTGCTGATGAATATTGACGATGAAAAAACGGTAAGCAGTGTTTCCGAAGATGTGAAAAATTTTATGCAGCAGTTCCCACTTTATCCCGAACTCTGAAAAGTTCAAAGATTTCATAGATTCCAAACGTTCGGGAAGTTGCGTGACTAATCCAAGCTTCTGAAGTTCTTGGAACTTCTGGAACTTCTGAAACTTTTGAAACTATATTTACAACATGCTACAAAGAATACAATCGGTATGGCTTTTACTCGCCTCCCTTTTTGATGCAATTACTTTCCGTTTTCCTTTCTTCAGAGGTGATTGGCTGAAGGACACAATTCCTTACGACATAGACCTGAATGCAAGAACCACAATCTGGCTGTCCATCTTATCTGTGGTTGCGGGAGTGCTGGCATTCATCACTATTTTTCTTTTCAATAATCGCAGGCTGCAGCTGAAGCTTTGCTATGTCGGAATTTTTTTAACAGCAGTGTTGCTGACGGTTTATTTTCTTGAGATGGCAAATTTCAGCAGTGGAACAGTTGCTCTTTGGTGCATTTTCTATTTTGCCATTCTTGCTTGCTACATCTTTGCAGCACGTGGCATTTGGAAGGATGAAAAATTGATAAAAAGTATGGACAGACTGCGGTAAGCCGCCAGCTACATTTCCCGAACCGAAATTTTGAACAACTACGTAATAAACTTTCCCGTCCAGCTGTTCTCAACTTGGGACAAACCGGACGGCACACCTGCATAAACAAGATAGCCACCTTCGTCGCCGGCCTCGGGCCCTAGATCAATCACCCAATCAGCACTTTTAATGACGTCTGTATTATGCTCGATTACAATAATCGAATGCCCTTGTTCAATCAAGGCATTGAATGATGCCAGCAGTTTTTTTATGTCGTGAAAATGAAGTCCGGTCGTAGGTTCATCGAAGATGAACATAATTTTACCTGCAGCTTTTCCTTTACCAAGAAAAGACGCCAATTTAACACGCTGCGCTTCGCCACCGGAAAGCGTGTCGGATGATTGTCCGAGCTTCACATATCCCAAGCCAACGTCGCTCAACGCTTTGATCACATTTACGATTTGCTTTTCATTGCTGAAAAATTCAAGTGCTTCATCAACGCTCATTTCAAGCACCTCAAACACGTTTTTTCCTTTATACTGCACTTCCAGCACTTCTTCTTTGAATTTTTTGCCGTTGCACACTTCACACGTCAGGTGCACATCTGCCAGAAACTGCATTTCAACAATCTTTTCTCCTTCACCCTTGCAGGCGTCACATCTTCCGCCATCCACATTGAACGAAAAATGTTTCGGCAGGAAGCCGCGCATTTTACTCAGCGGCTGCGCCGCAAATAAGTCACGAACACAATCCCATGCTTTCACATAAGTAACGGGATTACTGCGCGACGATTTGCCAATGGGATTTTGATCAACCATTTCTATCTGCGTAATCTGGTCGATATCGCCGGAAATCGCTTTGTGGAAACCGACTTTGTCTGCCGGTTCACCCTGCAATTTTTTTAATGCCGGGTAAAGAATATGCTTTACCAAACTCGTTTTGCCGCTTCCGCTTACACCGCTTACTACGCACAAAAGATTTAATGGAAATTCTACTGTGATGTCCTTCAAATTGTGTTGTCTTGCGCCTTCGACAACAATTGAAGTTTTCTTTTTGCGAGTTTGCTTTGGAACTTCTATTTGCAAATCGCCCTTAAGGTATTTACCGGTCAAGCTTTCGGGATCAGCGATGATTTCATCGTAGTTGCCAGCGGCAACCACTTCACCGCCCATGTGCGACGCCAGCGGACCCATATCAATAATGTGGTCGGCTTCCCGCATCATCATTTCGTCGTGCTCTACCACCACAACAGTGTTGCCCAAGTCGCGCAACTCCTTTAAAACTTTTATAAGATTGTAAGTGTCGCGGGGATGCAGCCCAATAGAAGGTTCATCCAAAATGTACAGCGAATTTGTGAGATTACTACCCAAACTTCTGGTGAGTTGAATACGCTGACTTTCACCTCCACTCAATGTATTTGCAAGCCGGTTCAATGTAAGATAACCTAGTCCTACATGCATCATCGTGTCAATCCGGTGATTGATTTCGATGAGCACCCGCTTTGCCACTTCTTTGTCGTAATCGGACAAAGATTCGGCCGTTTCACTGAACCATTGTTTCAAGTCTCTTATAGGCAGCTCACTCAGTTCTCCGATGTGTCTTCCATTAACCTTCACGTATAAAGCTTCTTTTCGCAAGCGATATCCTTCGCAGTCGGGACAAGCAGTTTTGCCGCGATATCTGCTTAGCAAAACCCGATACTGAACTTTGTATAAATTTTGTTCTACTTCTTTAAAAAAGTCGTCGATGCCGTACACGTGCTCATTTCCCTTCCACAAAATCCGATATTGTTCTTTCGTCAAATCCGCGATAGCCTTGTGAACAGGAAAGTCAAACTTGCGTGCACCTTTGATGAAGTTTTCTTTCCACTTTCCCAACTTTTCTCCTTTCCAGGGAGCCACGGCGCCTTCGTAAATGCTTAGTCTTTTATCGGGAATTACAAGATCTTCATCAATGCCCAGCACCAAAGAGAAACCTTCGCAGGTGGGGCATGCTCCAAACGGATTATTGAAAGAGAATAAATTGGGAGTAGGCTCCTCGAATGTTATTCCATCGAGCTCAAAGCGATTGTTGAAGTGAAGAAGTGAATGATGAGTTGATGGATGACCGTTTTCAGCTTCCGACTTTTTGTTTTCATATTTATTGGGTTCTTGTATTTTTTCTTTTTGTACTTCTAAATAAACGTCACCTTCACCTTCGTAAAAAGCAGTTCCAGTAGAATCCGAAAGACGGTGCTTATCATCTTCATTAAATGGTTTTACTATGATGCGATCAATTAAAATGAAGATGTTTTCAGGATAACGGAAGGCAATTTCGAATTCGTCTTGATTGGACAGTAAATCTTCAATATGGTAAATCTTTCCCTCGTCAACCGGATTTTCTTTTTTGGTATGAGAAAGAGGTGAAATATAGATGCGTGAAAAACCTTTTTGCATCAAGATGTTAAGTTCTTCACGTTCGTCTCTATTCCGGTGCTGCTTGAAGGCTGCTAGAATGAAAACCTTGCTGCCTTCTGGCAGATTAGTGACTGCCTGAACAACATCAGGTACATCGTCTTTCTTGACAATTCTCCCAGATACAGGTGAAATTGTTTTGCCGATCCGCGCAAACATCAGCCGCAGGTAATCATAAATTTCAGTCAGACTTCCAACGGTGCTCCGCGGTGTCCGTGTAATAACTTTTTGTTCAATGGCAATGGCAGGTGCAAGACCTTTGATATAATCTACGTCCGGCTTGTCCATCCGGTTGAGAAACTGACGAACGTAAGCGCTCAGGCTTTCTGCATAACGCCGCTGCCCTTCTGCAAATAAGGTGTCGATCGTTAAGGAAGATTTTCCCGAGCCGGAAACTCCTGTAACGACAATTAATTTATTTCGGGGAAAAACAACATCAATATTCTTAAGGTTGTGAACCCGGGCACCTTTTATAAAAATATCCGTTGACTTATGAGATTGAGCCAATCGTTCCTTAACCGCTTTTTCTTTCATCTTGAGCCGACAAATGTAGCATGGGACAAAAAGCTAACAGGAGAAGGTTAACAATTCTTTGCAGATTTTTTTCAGGCGCCGAACAATATTTATTGTGTTATTTGGAAAAGAAATCTATTTTTATAGCCAAATCAACCAAACCCCTAAACTTAAAAAGTTAACAAGCCTATCGCATATACTTCTACTCCCAACTGAATTAATACGAAATCCAAGATCCTGAAACCCTAAAAAACTGTAGGAGTATATGAATGCATTATCTAAACTGTCCGATCACGAGCTAGTAAACTCGTTCAATGCTGGTAATGTAAACGCATTAGAAGCCTTGGTATTGCGCCACAAGGACAAACTTTACACTTCCATTTTCTTCCTTGTTAAGGACAAGTATCTTGCCGAAGATATTTTTCAGGATGTATTTATTCGCGTGATCGACACAATCCGCGGGGGACGATACACTGAAGAAGGGAAGTTTTTACCATGGGCAATGCGCATTGCACACAACCTTTGTGTAGATCATTTCAGAAAAGTTAAAAGAACGCCGACTATTAAAAACAGTGAAGATCAGGACATTTTTGAGGTGCTGAACTTTACCGAAGATTCCGCGGAAACGAAAATGATGAAGAAACAGAGCTATAATCGTGTAAAGGACATGCTCGACCAACTGCCGGAAGACCAGCGTGAAGTTATAATTCTTCGTCACTACGCGGACATGAGCTTTAAAGAAATAGCCCATGTAACCAATTGCAGTATTAACACGGCTTTGGGAAGAATGAGATACGGATTGATCAACTTGCGCAAGATGATGGTGCAAAAACAAATTGCTCTTTAAAGTTTAAATGAAACTTCGCTCTTAAATTCTTGTCATTTCTTTTCTCCCATCACACGCTTGCCGTGATAGGTTGATGAGAAATGACGCCCAACTGAAGCACTCGTTCGCGGGTGCTTTTTTAATGCTAATAATTCAAGGTGATGATATCTTATCCGCAAATTCGATTGACCTTTTAGCCTTAAGGTTGTTTTCGTATTTTTGCAGAATACAAACTGCGACAACTTCGCTCAGAACCATAGCAGATAACGAACAACAACTGTTCGATTTAACTTCAAACTTGAAACTAAAAACTATAAACTTTCATGGCAGATCTATTTGAAAGACTTCTAAAGAATTACGGACCTCTTGGACAACATCGTGAAAGAGCGTACGGCTATTACGCTTTTCCAAAGTTAGAGGGTGACATTGGCAGTAGAATGAAGTTTAGAGGCAAGGACGTTATTGTGTGGAGCTTAAATAATTATTTAGGACTTGCAAACCACCCCGAAGTACGCCAGGCAGATGAACAAGGCACAAGAGAATTCGGGCTCGCGTACCCGATGGGTGCCAGAATGATGAGCGGAAACAGCATTCATCACGAACAGTTGGAAAGGGAATTAGCTGCCTTTGAAAACAAAGAAGACGCTTGCCTGCTGAACTATGGTTACCAGGGTATGGTGAGCATCATCGATGTGTTGTGCAGCCGGCATGACGTGATTGTTTACGATGCCGAAAGTCACGCTTGCATCATTGATGGCGTTCGCTTGCATCCCGGTCAGCGGTATGTTTTTAAACACAACGACATTGAAGATTTCGAAAAGCAATTACAACGAGCCGCTGCGTTGATTGATGATAAAGGCACAGGAGGAATTCTCGTTATTACAGAAGGCGTATTTGGAATGGCAGGTGATCAGGGGAAGCTAAAAGAAATTGCTGCACTAAAAGAAAAATACAACTTTCGTTTGCTTGTAGATGATGCACACGGTTTTGGAACTCTAGGCAAAACAGGAGCCGGCGCAGGCGAAGAACAGGGTGTACAAGACAAAATTGATCTTTACTTTTCCACTTTTGCAAAATCAATGGCGTCTATCGGGGCCTTCGTTGCAGGCGACCGAAACATCATTGACTATATTCGCTGGAACATTCGCAGCCAGATTTTTGCAAAGAGCCTGCCGATGCCCTTTGTACTCGGAAATTTAAAAAGGCTGGAACTGTTGCGCACCAGACCAGAATTGAAAAATAAATTGTGGGAGAATGCACGCAAGCTGCAAAACGGATTAAAAGAAAAGGGCTTTGATATTGGCAATACAGACACACCAGTAACACCTGTGTACATGAAAGGTGGTGTGGAAGAGGCAACCGCAATGGTGCTTGACCTTCGTGAAAACTATGGAGTCTTTGCCTCCGTTGTGGTATATCCGGTAATTCCAAAAGGTCACATTATTTACCGATTAATCCCAACTGCCGTACACACCGATGCTGATATAGAAGAAACGCTCGTCGCTTTTGAAGAGACGAAGAAAAAGCTGGATGAAGGAGCGTATAAAACAGAGGTTATTCCTGATATGGCTGAAGCAAGATAATAGTTCATATTCCTGGTAAGAAAGCACTGCAAACGCGGTGCTTTTTTTAACGATGCATATCTTGCGAAATAATTACTTTTACGACTCATTTGAAATAGCTGATCGCTACAATGAAAAAGAACACACACAACAAACAATTCGTTTTCCATGCGCAAGCTGCTACACGCATGTACGATGTGTGCTTCGACCTATTTCGCTATCTCTCAAGACGACGCAGCTTCTGATAGGACGAGCTTCTTACCACAGCCCCTATCAGTGAACTCCTTCCGCATACGTTGGTACAGGATTGGTAATCCAAATAAGTCTGTTCAATCTTTTACACATTGGAGAATCAAAACATCATCATAAGGGTGGCGACACCGGATGACAAAAAATATTCAAAAACCATCACGGATGAAATGGAATCGTCCGCAAAAGCTCGCGGAACCGGCATTGCTAAACGAACCCCTGAATATCTGGACTTGAAGATTGATGAGGGCAAAGCAGTGATTGCCGTTACACCCGAAGGAGAATGGGTCGGCTTCTGCTACATCGAAACCTGGGAAGGTGAATACGTCGCCAATTCAGGACTTATTGTTGCTCCAATCTTTCGCAAAAGTGGTGTTGCTAAAGCTATCAAACAACGCATTTTTCAGCTGAGCAGAGAGAAATATCCTGATGCAAAAATCTTTGGGTTAACTACCGGCTTAGCTGTAATGAAGATCAATAGTGAACTCGGATACGAGCCTGTAACTTATTCGGAACTCACGCAGGATGAGAAGTTTTGGGCGGGATGCAAAAGCTGTGTGAACTATGACATTTTGATGAGCAAAGAGCGAAAGAATTGTTTGTGCACTGCCATGCTTTTCGATCCCAAAGATCATTACGAGCCTAAAGAAACACAGGAGCATTTCGAAGAAAAAAGCAAAGTGTACGAAAGGCTGCTGAAGAGCAAGCAAAGCAAATTTTTAAAGCGGCTGATTGGAGCTGATAAAAATAATGCGGACCGCAACAACAATCGAAAGCTAAAGATGTTTTTATTCAACTTACTTCATTAATAATTGTTAGATGAACAAATTGGTCCTTGGTTTCAGTGGTGGACTTGATACTTCGTATTGTGCAAAATACCTGAGCGAAGAAAACGGCTATGAAGTTCACAGTATTGTTGTGAACACTGGTGGCTTTACTGGCGATGAATTGAAAAAAATTGAGCAACATGCATACAGCCTTGGAGTGAAATCGCATACCACGGTCGATGCAGTCAGCAGTTATTATGACCGGATCATTAAGTATCTGGTATTTGGGAACGTATTGAAGAACAACACTTATCCACTTAGCGTAAGTGCGGAGAGATTGATTCAGGCATTGCACATTGCAGAACACGCGAAAAAGTTGGGTGTGCAGGCGGTAGCACATGGAAGCACGGGTGCAGGCAACGATCAGGTACGCTTCGACATGATTTTCCATATCATGATTCCTAACGTTGAGATCATCACTCCTATCCGCGACCTGAAGTTGAGTCGTCAACAGGAAATTGAATATCTCAAGAGCAAAGGAGTTGACATGAATTTCGAAAAAGCTCTGTACTCAATTAATAAAGGTTTATGGGGGACCAGCGTTGGAGGAAAAGAAACACTTTCGTCGAAAGGCTGGTTACCGGATGAAGCCTGGCCATCAGCCGTGACGAAAACCGGCAATGAAGAAGTGAAGCTTTTCTTTGAAAAAGGTGAGTTGAAAGCTGTTAATGATCAAATTTCTTCACATCCTTCCGAATCGATTCAACTCTTACATTCTATTGCTGCACCGTACGGCATCGGAAGAGATATTCACGTGGGCGATACCATCATCGGCATAAAAGGACGAGTCGGATTTGAAGCTGCAGCTCCCATGATCATCATCAAAGCACACCATGCACTGGAGAAACATGTGCTAACGAAATGGCAGCTTAACTGGAAAGATCAATTAGCTCAATTTTATGGCAACTGGTTACATGAAGGTCAGATTTTGGATCCCGTAATGAGGGACATCGAAGCTTTTTTTGAAAGCTCACAGCATAATGTGACCGGCGATGTTTTTTTGCAGCTTCTTCCTTACCGTTTTCAGATCACGGGCATTGAATCTAAATTTGATTTAATGAGCAGCAAGTTCGGTAATTACGGTGAGATGAACACAGGCTGGAGTGGAGACGATGTCAGAGGTTTTAGTAAAATCTTCGGAAATCAAACTGCCATTTATCACCAGGTGAAAGAATCAGCAGATGGAAAAAATTAAAGTTGGAATAGTTGGCGGAGCGGGTTATACGGGTGGCGAATTGATTCGTTTGCTCATTCACCATCCGGATGTATCTATTTCTTTTGTTCATAGCCGCAGCAATGGTGGCAAGTTTGTTCAGGATGTTCATCAGGATCTAATTGGCGAAACCGATCTGAAATTTACGGATCGACTGTCCGATGAAATTGACGTTCTCTTTTTATGCGTTGGTCACGGCGAAGCGAAAAAATTTTTGATCGGGAATGACATCTCTCCTAAAATAAAAATCATTGACCTTTCGCAAGACTTTCGATTAGCCGAAAGCGCTGAGCTAAACGGTCGCAGTTTTGTATATGGCCTGCCCGAATTGAATAAAGAGCAGATTAGATCTGCCATTAGTATTGCAAATCCTGGTTGCTTTGCAACAGCTATTCAATTGGGACTATTGCCGCTGGCAAAGGCTAACCTGTTAGACGAAGTTTATACAACGGGTATTACGGGTTCAACAGGTGCAGGACAAAGCCTTACGTCAACATCTCACTTCAGTTGGCGTGCAAATAATATTCAGGCGTACAAAACATTGACGCATCAACATCTAAGAGAAATACATCAATCGCTGAACCAATTGCAGCCAACCTTTCCGCTCACAACGAACGAATCGAATGATATGCGACTAACATTTGTTCCATGGCGCGGCGATTTTACAAGAGGCATTTTTATTAGTTCAACAATCACCTGCGACTGGAGCCTTAACGATCTGATTTCTCTTTATGAAAAGTTCTACGGCGATCATCCATATACAAGCTTGAGTCAACGCGAAATCTTTTTAAAACAAGTCGTGAACACTAATAAATGTGTGATTCAGCTCGAAAAAATTGGTACAAAGCTCGTTGTTCATTCGGCGATCGATAATCTATTGAAAGGCGCATCGGGGCAAGCCGTGCAGAACATGAACATCATGTTTGGGTTGGATGAGTGTGCAGGATTAAACCTAAAAGCAACAGCATTCTAAACATGAAATTATTTGACGTTTACCCCATCAACGACATCAACATAATAAGAGCTAAAGGGTCGTACGTATGGGATGAAAATAATGTACAGTATTTGGATATGTACGGCGGTCATGCAGTGATTAGCATTGGACACACTCATCCTCAATGGGTGCAAAGAATAGAAGACCAGTTGCACAAAATCGCTTTCTATTCAAACTCTGTAAAAATTCCAATTCAAAAGCAATTAGCAGATAAATTAGAAAAGCTGAGTGGAAAAAAAGATTATCAACTTTTTCTTGTAAACAGCGGTGCCGAAGCCAATGAGAACGCTTTGAAGCTCGCTTCGTTTCACACCGGAAGAAAAAAGATTGTTGCTTTCAACAAAGCTTTTCACGGAAGAACCTCTCTCGCAGTTGCCGCAACTGATAATAAGAACATCGTTGCTCCCGTGAACGAAACAGAAAACGTCGATTTTCTTCCGTTCAATGATGAAGATGCGTTGCGGAATTATTTTGACGAAAATGGAAATAACATTGCCGCCGTTATCATAGAAGTTATTCAGGGGGTTGGAGGCATTAATGTAGCAAGCAAAACTTTCATAAAGCTAATTCGCGAGCTATGCAACAAAAGTGGCGCATTGTTGATCGCTGATGAAGTGCAGTGCGGATATGGTCGCAGTGGAAAATTCTTTGCGATCGATTATGCGGGTGTGGATGCTGATATTTATTCTATGGCAAAAGGAATGGGAAATGGTTTTCCAATCGGTGGAATTTTGATTGCTCCACACATTCAATCGAAACACGGCATGCTTGGGACAACCTTCGGAGGCAATCACCTGGCGTGTGCGGCCGCATTGGCAGTGTTGGAAGTAATCGATGAAGAAAACCTGGTTGCTAAAGCAGACGAGAACGGACAATATTTAATGGAACAACTGCGTCAAATTCACCAAATTTCAAACGTGCGTGGAATGGGACTGATGATCGGATTTGATACCTCCTCTGCGCTGAAGAATTTGAAGAGTGTACTGTTGCAGGAATTTAAAGTTTTCACGGGAGAAGCAAAACCAAACGTTATTCGCTTATTGCCGGCATTAAATATCAGCAGAGAACAAATCGATCGGTTTTTAAACAGTCTGCGGAGTGCCATTGCAATGCTGAATAAAGAACAGAACGCAGAAGTGAGTGACACAACAAAAGTGCGATAGCAGTACTACAGTCGAAAACATAAACATATTTCAATCATTGAAGCAATTCATTTCTGTAAACGACGCTCGAGACATTAATGGCTTAGTTGCGAAAGCCCTGGCATATAAATCGGATCCGCTGAAGGACAAACACATTGGCAGCGGCAAACGAATCGGTTGCATCTTTTTAAATCCGAGCATGAGAACACGGCTAAGCACACAAGTTGCTGCGCAAAATCTCGGAATGGAAGCCGTCGTTTTCAACGCGGGAAGCGAAGGCTGGGCGCTGGAGTTTGAAGATGGCGCAGTGATGAATGGAACAACAGTAGAACATGTGAAAGATGCGGCACCGGTGATGGGTAAGTACTTCGATATCCTTGCGGTGCGGACATTTCCTTCTTTGAACAACCGGGATGACGATTACAGCGAATACGTGATGATCCAATTTATTAAGTATGCGGGTGTGCCGGTTGTGAGTTTGGAAAGTGCTACGCTGCATCCGTTACAAAGCCTTGCCGATGTTATCACAATTAGCGAGGTGAAACAACAACTGAAAATTGAAAATCGAAAACCAAAAATCGTTCTTACCTGGGCGCCGCACGTAAAGCCTTTGCCGCAATGTGTGGCCAACAGCTTTTCGCAGTGGATAAATGCATGGGGTGAATCGGAGTTTGTCATTACACATCCTGCAGGCTATGAGTTGGATGAACAGTTTACGAACGGTGCAGCCATTACACACGATCAGCAAGCTGCTCTCAATAGTGCCGATTTTGTTTATGTGAAGAATTGGAGTTCGTACAGAGACTATGGAAAAATTTTGTGCAGCGATTCAGATTGGATGCTTACAAATGAAAAATTGGAACCAACTAACAATGCTAAAGTGATGCACTGTTTACCGGTTAGAAGAAATGTCGAACTCAGTGACGAAGTGTTGGACAGCGATAGCAGCATCATAACGCAGCAGGCTGGTAATAGGGTCTGGTCCGCCCAGGTTGTTCTTTCGGAAATAATTAGTTCTTTATGATGAGCGAGTTATTCGTTATAAAAATCGGCGGCAACATTATCGATGATGACCAAAAAATTTCGACATTTCTGAAAAATTTCTCTGGTTTCCGAAAGAACAAAATTCTTGTTCACGGTGGAGGCAAGCTCGCTAGCAAACTTGCCGAACAACTAAATGTTCCGCAAAAAATGGTGGATGGGCGGAGGATTACCGATGCTGAAACGCTCAAAATCGCAGTAATGGTGTACGCCGGGTACATCAACAAGAAAATTGTCGCCGAACTACAGGCAAATGGATGCAATGCCATCGGAATGACGGGTGCTGATGGCAATTCGCTAACTGCGCATAAACGAGTGCATCCAACAACGGACTTTGGTTTTGTCGGCGATGTGGATGGAGTTCAAACTCCTTTTTTTCAATCTTTATTAAAACAATCGGTCGTGCCCGTGGTAGCGCCTATTACGCACGACAGCAAAGGTCAGCTGCTTAATACCAATGCAGACACCATTGCGCAAGAGATCGCAAAAGCGATGAGCGGTAATTACGAAACAACACTCATTTATTTATTTGAAAAGTCTGGAGTGCTTGCAAATCTGGCTGACGAGAATTCCGTTATCTCTAAAATAACGCTCTCTTCCTTTTCGAAATTGAAAGAGCAGAAAACAATATCGGATGGAATGATTCCGAAGCTGGAAAACGCATTTGCTGCCATCAACAGCGGAGTGAAATCAGTGATCATCGGAAAAGCAGAAGATTTGCAGGAACTATCAAACGGCATAAAAGGAACAACAATTGTTAGCTGAAAATAACATAGACCGTTTGCACGCTGAAGCCATAGATGTACTAAAGCAGCTTATTGCATTTCCGTCCTTCAGCAAAGATGAATGGCAGACTGCAAGCTACCTTACAAAGTTCTTGTTCGATAAGGGATTGCAGGTGACGAGAGTTGGTAATAATGTGCTCGCACTGAATAGCTATTTTGATGAATCGAAGCCGACTATTCTTCTCAACTCACATCATGACACAGTGAAACCGAATTCCGGTTATTCCAAAAATCCTTTTGCTCCTTCGCTTGAGAACGGCAGATTGTACGGACTTGGAAGCAATGATGCCGGCGGCGCTTTAGTGTCGCTGATGATGACGTTTTTACACTTTTACCCGCGGCAAAATCTTCGGTACAATCTCGCCTTTGCTGCCACTGCGGAAGAAGAGATTTCAGGTTCAGGAGGAATAGAAAGTGCGCTCAACTACTTACCAAAAATCGAATTTGCGATTGTTGGTGAACCTACGCAAATGCAACTCGCCATCGCAGAGAAAGGAATTGCAGTACTCGAGTGCACAACACAAGGTAAAGCAGGTCATGCCGCAAGAGATGAAGGAGTAAACGCAATTTATCTCGCAATGGCGGACATTGAATGGATAAAATCCTACAAGTTTTCAAAGATTTCTCCGTTGTTGGGCGCTGTAAAGATGACTGTTACTTCAATTGAAACTGAGAATAAAGCCCACAACGTTGTACCAGCACAATGCAAATTCCTGATTGATGTGAGGGTGAATGAACTGTATTCGCTGGAAGATGTAGTGAATACAATTCGGACAAATGTGCAAAGTCAAATAACTCACAAACCATTGCGGATTAAATCCACGTCAATACCGGTCGATCACCCAATAGTGCAGGCCGGACTAGCCTTAGGAAAAGATTATTATGGATCGCCTACCACATCCGACAAAGCTCTGATGCCATTTCCCGCATTAAAGATGGGACCTGGCGACTCCGCAAGGAGCCACATTGCTGATGAATTTATTTTTACCGATGAAATAAAAGAAGGGATAGAAGTTTATATTCAACTACTCAACAAAGTTCTGCTATGAAATTGTGGCAAAAAGAAAACACATCTGTTTCGGAACTGATTGAACGATTTACAGTGGGCAAGGATAAAGAATTTGATCTGCTGCTTGCAAAGTATGATGTTCAGGGTTCCATTGCACATGTAACTATGTTGGGAGAAGTGGGCTTGATGACAAAAGAAGAAGCTGAGAAAGCAATTAATGCACTGAACGAAATCGAAGACGAAATTGACGCTTCTCAATTCGAAATTAACGAAAGTGTTGAAGATGTTCATTCGCAAGTGGAACTGCTACTGACTGAACGCATAGGCGAAATTGGGAAAAAGATACACAGCGGTAGAAGCCGCAACGACCAGATAGCAGTGGACATTAAACTTTTCTTACGCTCAGAAATTCTGCAGGTTGCAGATTTAGTTAAACATCTTTTCGACCTACTGATTCAGCAAAGCGAAAAATATAAGAACACACTGTTGCCCGGCTATACACACCTGCAGATTGCAATGCCTTCGTCATTTGGTTTGTGGCTTGGAGCTTACGCTGAAAGTATTGTCGACGATCTGGAAGTTTTATCCGCAGGATTTGCCGTGGCAAATAAAAATCCGTTAGGAAGCGGTGCCGGTTATGGTTCTTCGTTCCCCCTGAAAAGAAAAAAAACGACTGAGCTTCTTAAGTTTTCCACGCTTAACTACAATTCGGTTTATGCGCAAATGTCGCGCGGTAAAACAGAGAAAATTGTTGCGATGGGACTGAGCTCTGTGGCTGCAACTTTAGGCAAACTGGCAATGGATTGCACATTGTACATGAATCAAAACTTCGCATTTATATCTTTTCCGGCGGAACTTACGACAGGCAGCAGCATCATGCCGCACAAAAAAAACCCCGATGTTTTTGAGTTGATCAGAGCCAAGTGCAATCGTATCCAATCTATTCCAAATGAATTGACTCTTCTGTTAACGAATCTTCCCTCTGGGTATCATCGAGATTTGCAGCTAACTAAAGAGGTTTTGTTTCCTGCTGTTGAAGAACTGAAAGCATGCATCCAACTGACGCAGCTAATGATCTCGAAAATTCAGGTGAATGAAAATATTCTGCGGGACGGGAAATATAAATATCTTTTTACAGTAGAAGCAGTGAATGAATTAGTGAATCAGGGCATTCCTTTTCGCGAAGCATACAGGCAAATCGGCAACAAGGTTGATGCAGGGGATTTTTCTTGGGACACAACTAAACCAATACAACACACGCATGAAGGATCAATTGGAAACTTGTGCAGCGATGAAATTGAAGCAGAAATGGAAAAGGTACTGCAAAAGTTCACGTGAGTTTCTGAATACAAGCGTCTAAACTTTGCCTCCAGTCTTTTGATTTAACTCCGTAAACCTGTTTAATTTTTGAATTGTCCAAAACAGAATACGCAGGCCGTTTTGCCGGTGTGGGAAATTGAGAAGTGCTGATTGAATTAATTGTACACTTGCTGCCGATCGATTTTTTTATCTCTTGTGCAAAGTCATACCAACTAATCGCCCCATCGTTGCTAAAATGATAAATGCCTCCGACCCATTTTTTTGAATCAATTATTTGCAAGATAGCTTGGGCAAGATCGGCGGCATATGTTGGCGATCCGATTTGGTCATTCACAACGTTGATACTTTGCTTTTCCTCCATCAGCCGGAGCATTGTCTTCACAAAATTTTTTCCGTATTGAGAATATACCCATGACGTACGGATAATCAAACTGTCCCCATTGTTTTGCATGGCTAGCCGCTCACCTGCTAATTTCGTTTCTCCATAAAAACTTACGGGGTTAACATCATCAGTTTCCTTCCATGGCCGTGAATTTTTCCCATCAAAAACATAGTCGGTAGAAAGATGAAGGAAGCAGGTGTTATGCTGTTTGCAAATCGAAGCCAGGATTCCCACAGCATCTGCATTTATTGATATTGCATTCTCCCTTTCTACTTCAGCTAAGTCAACTGCGGTGTAGGCGGCACAATTAATCAAAAACGAAGGGCGAACAGATTTGAAAGCATTTGTTACCGCCTCTTCATCGGTTATGGACAGTTCATTACGGCTGAAGAAATGAAATCGGTAATTTGAAAACTGAGCTTGAATGTCCTTCAGCTCACTGCCCAACTGGCCTGTGCTGCCTGTTACCATTATTGCAGCAGTTTCTGTCATCCAAAATTAAAATTGAAATAGCTTGTGGACTCAGCAAGTGCTGGAAGGGCTGCATCTTTTTCGGATATGATTTGTGCTTGAAGAGGAATTTGCCAATCTATGCTCAACTCTTCATCATCAAAACGGATCCCCCGTTCACTTTCCCTGTTGTAAAAAGCATCACATTTATACAGAACGGTTGCAACGTCGCTCAACACAGAAAAGCCGTGTGCAAATCCGGCCGGAATAAAAAGTTGCTTCTTGTTTTCCGCTGATAATTCGATTGAAAAAACTTTTTCATAGGTTGGCGACCCTTTTCGGATATCGACAACGACGTCTAAAATTATTCCTTCCACTGCGCGTATCAATTTCGACTGAGCAAACGGATGAACTTGAAAATGTAAGCCCCTAATCACACCGTAAGAAGAATTAGATTGATTGTCCTGAACGAATTTGCATCTTATACCTGCAGAATGAAATTCCTGTTGATTGTAAGCTTCAAAAAAATAACCTCGCTGATCCGGAAAAAATTTGGGTTCATAGATCAATAAACCTGGAAACTCTGTTGGATGAAAAGGCATATTTGAATTAGTTCGGTTCGTGTGAGCACCTAAAAGCTCCAGTATTGCCGGCTGTTTATTTTGCTTCTATATGCACCTTTAATATCAGCAATCAATGCATGCGGTTTCGTTATCGATGCAAAGTATTGATCATCAAGCGAAGCGTAAGGCTCATGACAAACGGTGACGATCACCGCATCGTAATCCTTTCCCACTTGATCTGTAAGCGCAAAGCCATACTCATGCTGCAGTTCCTCACTGCTTGCATGCGGATCGACAACATCAACATTCAAAAAGAATTCCTGAAGCTCGCGAACAACATCTGCGACTTTGGAATTACGGATGTCAGTTACATTCTCTTTAAACGTTGCCCCCATCACCAGCACTTTTGCATTTTTCACATCACTCACATTGCTGATAATGTGGCGCACAACTCTTCGGGCAAGATACATTGCCATGTTGTCGTTGATATAC
>JAEZJD010000075.1 GCA_023436425.1 Bacteroidota bacterium
CATGAAAGCGTTTACTTCACTCACATCTTTCCCGCATCCTTTGGCTATTCTTTTTCGCCTGCTTCCATCAATCAGGTCGGGATTAGATCTTTCCTCCGGCGTCATTGAATTGATGATCGCCTCCACACCTTTAAATGCATCATCGCTTATATCAATGTCTTTTATTGCTTTTCCAACGCCGGGAATCATTGCCATTAAATCTTTGATGTTTCCCATCTTTTTTATCTGCTGCAGTTGTTCCTTGAAATCTGCGAAGTCGAATTGGTTTTTGCGAATCTTTTTTTCCAATCTTCTCGCTTGCTCTTCATCGTATTGCTCCTGTGCCTTTTCAACAAGCGTGGTAATGTCTCCCATTCCCAAAATTCGCTGTGCCATACGCTCAGGATAAAACACATCGAGCGTATCCATTTTTTCTCCACTGCTTACAAACTTGATCGGTTTGTTTACTGTGTATTTGATGGAAAGTGCAGCCCCACCTCTCGTGTCACCATCGAGTTTGGTAAGTACTACGCCGCTAAAATCTAATCTGTCGTTGAAAGCTTTAGCGGTGTTAACAGCATCCTGACCTGTCATGCTATCGACAACAAATAATATTTCCTGTGGGTGCACTGCTTCTTTTATGTTTGCCACTTCTGTCATCATGGCTTCATCGATGGCAAGGCGGCCCGCAGTGTCGATGATTACAACATTTTTGTTTTTGCTTCTCGCTTCCTGAATTGCGTTCTGTGCAATCTGCACGGGGTTTTTATTTTCAGGTTCAATGTGGACGTCCACACCTATTTGCTCACCCAACACCCGCAGCTGCTCCATTGCCGCAGGGCGATAAACGTCGGCAGCAACAAGCATGGGAGAAAGTTTTCTTTGCTTTTTTAAAAAGTTGGAAAGCTTAGCAGAGAAAGTTGTTTTACCACTTCCCTGCAAACCTGCAATAAGGATAACGGCAGGCGACCCTTTCGCATTAAAGTCTGCAGCTTCATCGCCCATCAGGTGCACCAATTCATCCTTCACTACCTTCACCATCAACTGGCTCGGACTGATGGCGTTAATCACTTTTTCTCCGAGTGCCTGATCTTTTACTTTGTCAGTAAATTCTTTGGCGATCTTATAGTTTACATCTGCGTCTACCAATGCACGGCGAATCTCTTTCACTGTAGCGGCCACATTCAGCTCTGTTATTCTGCCTTCACCTTTTAGATTTTTGAAGGCACTATCGAGCCGCTCTTGTAAGGAATCGAACATATTGTTTGATTAAGGGCTACAAATATATTGCCCCTGCAGAATTGCGAAAGATTAACCTTGCGAAAGGATGTTTAAAATGAAGTCAAAAAAAATGAACAACCAAAAGGTTGTTCATTTAATAAGATTAGCGGTTGAGGTTTATTCGAGGTTTTAAGCTCCAAGATAGCTGCGGAGCAAGTTTCCTTTTTGGTGTGTTCTTAATTTTAAAATCGCTTTGTCTTTGATCTGACGTACTCTTTCGCGGGTAAGGTTGAATTTGTCCCCAATATCTTCAAGACTTAGTGGATAATCAACACCTATTCCGAAAAAATAGCAAATGACATCTTTTTGTCTTTCGGTTAGTGTTTGCAGCGAACGGTCAATTTCTGTTTTCAGTGATTGCACATGGTCTAACAGTTCGTCCGTTTTTTCTGCATTTGGATTGATTAGCACATCCAGCAAAGTACCTTCTTCACCTTCTGAAAGCGGAGTGTCCATGCTTATGTGACGTGCGTTAATTCCAAGTGTTGATTGTACTTCGTCCAACTCCATGTCGAGCAATTCTGCAAGTTCTTCAGCGGACGGTTCTCTTTCAAACTCCTGCTCCAGTTGACTGAAAGCTTTGTGAATACGGTTAGTCAAACCCACTTTGTTCAACGGCAGACGCACAATTCTTGCCTGTTCTGCAATTGCCTGCAAAATGGATTGACGAATCCACCATACTGCGTAAGAAATAAATTTGAAACCTTTTGTTTCATCGAAGCGTTGTGCAGCTTTAATAAGACCAAGGTTTCCTTCGTTGATTAAATCCGGCAATGAGAGACCTTGATTTTGGTACTGCTTAGCAACAGAAACAACAAAACGAAGATTGGCTTTGGTCAGTCGGTCCAAAGCTTTTTGGTCTCCTTGCTTGATGAGAGTTGCTAATCTTACTTCTTCTTCGGGGGAAATTAATTCTACCTTCCCAATCTCCTGAAGGTACTTTTCGAGACTTTGAGATTCACGATTGGTAATAGACTTCGTGATCTTCAATTGACGCATGCTCATAGGATTGATTTTAAATGGTTATTTTAAAGAATAATGGTTTTTAGTTTTGGTGTTTTTCTTATAAAATATCCATCACAGGTCGGCACACACCATCTGCAAATTGCAAACGTGGTCACCAAATTAGCGAATAAAAACATATGAATGCAATTTTGTTGCACTTTTTTTTCTGACCGGCAACTTCCTTTCATTCAGCTTTATTTTAAGCAAACTGAAAAAAATTTCTGTGCACCAAATATTTTTCTATTATTGCAACCCCTGAGTTTAAAAACAAACGATGAGTAAAAAACAATTGTACACGCTTGAATATCCTGTGAGGTGCTCTCCGACTATTTTGTATGAATTTTTATCTAACCCGTCTGCTTTGCAGGAGTGGTTTGCTGACAAAGTAGATGAGCGGGACGGCGTGTATTCTTTTTCCTGGAACGGATCTGAAGACACTGCAGAAGTGCTGGATAAACAGGAGGAAAAGTTTATCCGCTTTCATTGGTCGCATGTGCCAAAAGACGAATACTTCGAATTTGCAATTGAAAAATCAGAAGTTACCAATCAAACCATTTTGGTGATAAAAGACTTTGCGGACAAAAGAGAAATTAAAGATCAGAGCCGGCTTTGGGATCACCAGGTGAAGGAACTATTCCACCGATTGGGAAATTAACGCCAACAAAAAAATCCAGCTTTCATACAATAAACTTGCTGCCGAATCCCATTGTTCTAATGGCCATTTGGCAGCAATTTTTATGTGCTCTCGATTGTTCAGGATTTGCAAGTATTCGGTTTCGGAAACGTGGGCAATTGGGCGAAAGTTGCTTTGTTCAAAGTGATGGGCCCACGGATCGGCGCCTACGGCAATGTAGTAATTACGCTGCGCCAGCTCAGAGAAGGATTGTTGCAATCTATTGAGGTATACTTTCCTGTAATCACCTGAAATTTGAAGTGTGCTGCTGAAGAAGTTTCCCCACCAAAACATGCTTCTGATAAAAAGTAAATTGTTGTTGGAAAACTCCCGCGGGTAGTCGAGAATCACATAAGGCAGTCCTAAATAATTTTCTCCTTTCGATATTTTTGGCGAGTTTGAGAAAGGTGTTTCTGTTATTCTCATTTTTTGTTGCACACTATCCAGCAGCTCCACCATCTTTTTTACAATTCTATTTTTTGTTAAGATAATTTCAGCATTTTGTAGCAAACGCATCTCAGCGGGTGAAAGATGTATTTTTGAATTTTGCATTTCGTAAAGGTATCAATGCACATTTTTAAAAAACTTGACAAGCTGGTTGTAAAGGCTTTTTTAGGTCCTTTCATCGCTACATTTTTCCTAACGCTGCTTGTCCTTGTCATGCAATTTTTTTGGCTGTGGATTGATGATTTCGTAGGAAAAGGTCTCAGCATCGACGTTATTTTTGAATTCATTTTTTACCAAAGTGCAGCATTGGTTCCACTCGCACTGCCACTGGCAGTCTTGCTTTCGTCGCTTATGACATTCGGGAACCTTGGTGAGAGCTATGAGTTGGTGGCAATTAAATCTGCGGGCATTTCGCTGTTGCGTTTTATGCAGCCACTGTTAATTGTTTCTGTGGTCATTGCGGTACTGGCTTTCCTTTTTGCCAATTACACCATACCTGTCGCTAATCTAAAATCAAGAACGCTGCTTACAGACATAGTGTATACCAAGCCCTCATTCGATATTAAAGAAGGTGTTTTTTACGACAAAATTCCCGGCTTTGCCATTAAAATAGGAAAGCGGGAAAAGAATGACAGTGTCATCAAAGACATTATAATCTACGAACAAACAAATACCGGCATTCAGGACAATTTCATTGTTGCGTCTGACGGAGTAATGAGAGTGTCGGATAATAAAAGGTACCTCGAATTTCATCTAAAAAACGGGTGGCGATATGAAGAAAGAGCAGGCGACGCTTCGCAAGCTTCAGAATTTATCCGGCTCGGTTTCAAAGAATACAAAAAGAGCTTTGATTTAAGCTCGTTCGGATTTCAGCAACGCACAGCAGACAGTTTGAACAAAGGGAATGCACAAATGCTTAGTATGCGACAGTTGTCTGTCGCTATTGATTCCATCGAGAAAACCAATAAAGATTTTGCAAAGAAGGTTAGGTTCGAAGTGCTGTCTTCGATACAAGCAGTGAACTTGCTGGACAGCAACTGGACCTTTTCTGCGCCAAAATTAAAAATGAAATCTTTCGATGCTGTTGTTCCCGATTCTATCGAAGGGTTTGTTCGAACGCAAGTGAGCAGCAAGCTTACAAACATGCGGGCCAGCAATGATGCAGTGCTGCTGCAATACAAAGATCAGTTGCGAAAATTGCATGTGCATCAGATTGAGTGGCATCGAAAGATTACCTTTTCATTTGCCTGCGTGTTGTTGTTTTTGATTGGTGCACCACTTGGTTCTATCATTCGAAAAGGTGGTTTAGGCAGCCCGCTTGTGTTTGCAATTATATTTTTCATGTTGTTTTTCTTCACAAACTCCAGCGGTGAAAAATTCGCCAAAGAAGGGGAGTGGAGCGCCACAATGGGGATGTGGTTTTCCACTGCTATTTTGCTCCCGGTCGCTATTTTTCTTATTTACAAAGCGCTGCACGATTCGCAATTGTTCAACAAAGAGTTTTATTACAGACTGCTAAGCAGATTACCCTTCCGCAAAAGAAAGCAGCTATCATAGTTCTTACCTTTGAAAAAAAGAATTATGACACCCTTAACCCCACGAAGAAAGTTTCTCACGGATTCTGTGAAGGCAGGCATCGGCGTTTACCTAGGTTCGTCACTTCTGTCGTCCTGCACCACAACAAAAGCAGTTACAATTGGTTCGCCGCGGTACAATACTGGCTTTCAACAAACACCTTTGCCTTACAGCTACAATGCATTAACTGAGGCTATTGATGCACAGACAATGGAAATACACTACACCAAACATGCTGCAGGATATGCTACAAATTTGCAGGACGCTGCCAAAGCAGAAGGTGTGAGTACAGCAACGCCGCTCGAAGATGTTTTAAGAAGAATATCGAAATATTCAACGAAGATGCGCAATAACGGAGGCGGGCATTACAATCATGAATTATTTTGGAAGTGTATGTCACCAAATGGTAGCAACACTCCATCCGCAGCACTAGCAACTGCCATCAACAGTAGTTTTGGGTCCTTTGATGCGTTCAAAACACAATTTACAGATGCAGGTAAGAACAGATTTGGAAGCGGATGGGCGTGGCTGATAGTTGATGCCGATAAAAGGCTCCGGATTGGCTCCACTCCCAATCAGGACAATCCGTTGATGGACGTTGCGGAAGTAAAAGGTTTTCCGCTGCTTGGCTTGGACGTTTGGGAACATGCATATTATCTGCGCTACCAAAACAAAAGGCCTGACTACATCAACAATTGGTGGAAAGTAGTAAACTGGAACTACGTTCAGGACAGGTACGCCGCTGTTGTTTAGTTCAGAAAAAAATTACAGACCATCTTATAAATACAACTGTTGCACTCAGTAGGACGAGAAGAGAAGAGAAAAAACTTGCGGTTGCAAAGGGTGATTGCCATTGCGTCATCGGTGCTTCTCATTGCAAAATTTGGTGCTTATTACATCACGAACTCTGTTTCGATTTTGACCGATGCACTGGAAAGCATTGTAAATTTAGTGGCGGGTTTTATTGGATTGTATAGTTTGTACGTAGCAGCAAAGCCGCGGGATATAGATCATCCGTACGGGCATGGAAAAGCAGAATTTGTTTCCGCCGCAGTGGAAGGAACACTCGTGCTGTCGGCGGGCATACTGATTATTTATAGTGCCGCCAGGCATCTTATAAGCCCCGAACCGATACATGAACTTGATATTGGTATTTACCTTGTCTCTGCAACGGCAGTAATCAACTGGGTACTTGGAGCATTTTCCCTAAGGTTAGGAAAGAAAAACAATTCTCTTGCTCTGATTGCTAGTGGCAAGCATTTGCAAACAGACACCTACTCCACAATAGCAATTGTAGCCGGGTTGATTCTGATTAGTCTGACGCAGCTAATTTGGATTGATTCGGTTGTAGCCATCCTATTCGGATTATTCATCATTTACACCGGCTATAAAATTGTGCGCACCTCACTTGCGGGTATTATGGACGAAGCAGATATGACACTGCTGGAAGAGATGATTGACATACTGAATAAAAACCGGCAGGAGAACTGGGTCGATCTTCACAATCTGCGGGTTATAAAATATGGCGATGTGTTGCATGTTGACTGTCACTTAACGGTTCCATGGTATCTGAATGTGCACCAGGCACATGCCGAAATCGATGAACTGGCAAAGCTTATCAGGAAAAGGTTCGGTGAATCGCTGGAGCTTTTTGTGCACAATGATGGCTGCTTATATTTTCAGTGTCACATCTGCAAAAAAACCGATTGTCCGGTGCGACAACATCCATTTAAAAATACAGTAGAATGGACAATGGACAATGTGTTGCAAAATGAAAAACAGGGGTTGGACGATTTAGAAGAACAAGACGACGCTTCGCAAAACGCTTTGAAAAGTGCCAGCGAAACTTAATTGGCTGATTAATTAAAAAAATAGATCGTATATGAAAACGACAACAACCTGGAAGAGCGGACAAGCCTACGACTCTTTCAAAGATGGAGCAAAGATTGAAATAGACGCACAAAATGGGTTCAATCCAAAGGCACTTTTACTTACCGGACTGGCTGCATGCAGTGGTATCGACGTAGTGGAGATTCTGGAAAAAATGCGCGTGCCGTTTTCGGATTTAGCGATAGACGCGGAGACAGAGCAAACCGATACCATTCCAAAAGTTTTTAAAACCATTCATCTGACTTATCGTGTTAAAACTGATGATGAGAACAGAGACAAAGTGAAGAAGGCTATAGATTTGTCGCTGGAAAAATATTGCGGTGTTGCTTTTATGTTGCAAAAGCATTCTGATATCCAATATGAACTTGTAATCAATTAAATTTTTCACACCAAAAACAATTTTTTATGGGTTTACGACTTGGCGATACTGCTCCGAACTTTAGAGCGCAAACCACCGAAGGAGAAATCGACTTTTATGAATACCTCGGCGATAGCTGGGGCGTTTTGTTTTCGCATCCTGCCGACTACACACCGGTTTGCACCACGGAACTCGGCAGAACCGCATTGCTCAAAGAGGAGTTTGCAAAACGAAATGTGAAGGTTCTTGCTGTAAGCGTAGATCCTCTGGACAAACATTTTGGATGGAGAAACGACATCAACGAAACCCAAAATTGCAATGTTGATTTCCCGATCATTGCCGATGAAAATCGTGAAGTGGCTACGCTTTACGATATGATTCATCCCAATGCATCTGCAACAGCCACGGTTCGTTCATTGTTTGTTATCGGTCCTGATAAAACGATCAAATTGACCATTACCTACCCGGCATCTACCGGAAGAAATTTTCATGAAGTGCTGCGGGTGATTGATTCGCTACAACTAACGTCGAAATATAGTTTGGCCACACCAGCTAACTGGCAGCAGGGCGAAGATGCCATTGTGGTTCCAGCTGTTTCCACAGAAGATGCGATCAAGAAATTTCCGAAAGGAGTTAAAGTGGTGAAGCCGTATTTGCGCTACACTCCGGTGCCTGAATAGTGCGAATTAAAAAGTACATAAAACGTCATAACAGAATAAGAGTTTCTTCGAGGCTCTTATTTTTTTGCTTGTTTCGAGAGTTGGTTAAGTGTAGCTCGTAAATCTTTCGGGAGCGGCGCTTCTAACTTGTAAGCTTCGCCTTTCAAACCGGTAAATTTCAATTGCGATGAATGCAACGCCAGCCGGTTCAATAATGGTCGTTCTTCTTCTTCCGATTTTGAGAGATTGTATCTTGTTTTGAGCTGCGATAAATAAACTGGTTTCCCATCACCATACAAT
>JAEZJD010000080.1 GCA_023436425.1 Bacteroidota bacterium
GACCTGATTCATATTGGGTTGCAACATTTTCCTGAAATATTTCCCGCACATCGCCCGTTGCTGCATCTGCAATAAAAAAGGAGTGGTCCTTGTGATCTCTTGATGTGGTTACAAACGCCAGTTGTGCTCCATCGTCGCTCCATTGATTATCGCCAAAATCTTTTCCTGCACAAGAAATGTCATCGCACAAGGTGCTTCTTCTCGGTCCGGGCGCTAACTTCAACCGGACAATTTTTGGCTGGTCCACGTCAATGATTACTCTTTGAATCATTATCACCTGCGAATCTGTCGGCAATGGATATTTCCACGACTGCAACTTAGGTTCGCCTACATTGGTTGACACTAAATACATATCACTCACATGCCGCTGGTCCTGCTGATAAGTAGCAATTCTTCTTGAATCGGGTGACCAAACTACAATTGGACGATTGCTGTGCGTCCATCCGGCATTGTCAGTTGCGTAGCCAAAATCTTTCACACCATCGGTGGTCAGCTGAGTTTCCTTTCTGCTGGTTCTGTCACGAACCCATAAGTTCCAATCGCGAATGAACACTTCCTTTTTTCCATCAGGAGAAATGGAGTTGATTTCAAACCTGCTGCGTCCCACGTTTCGATTATTGTTAGCCGGTGTTATTGCTGCTTCATCTGTGGTAATGGTACTTGCGAGAGGGTCGAGTTTATACCTCTTTCCCGCCAGCGCAAATTCAATGGTTTTATTATCCGGCGCAAAGGATAAACTTGTAAACGGAAGCTGATACGGTTCATATTTTTTCCCGGTAATTTTTGAAAGTGCTTGTGCTACTTTCTCGTGGTTGAAAGCCGGCATGCGTGTGCCTCTTGGGGCATCAACCAAAATGAATTCGCTGCCCTGTGGCGTGAGCACCCGATACCAAAAACGATCACCGGGAAGCCAAGACGGCTGCACAGTCATTCTATCGACCATTTGAGCCGTGTTGTAGCCCATCCATCTTTCGGCACGTTTGTAATCTGCCTCTGTGAGGTCTCGCTGAGCTGATGCCGAAATGAAAGCGATAGTACATGCAAACGCCAAAAATGAAAGACGATTTAAAAGCTTCATTGATTAGAATTTTGAAGAGACGAGCAATTTAGGGAAAGTATTGATTCGTTGTTTTTTGCAGAAAATGCCAAAGAGCTTATTTCGCTGCGAAATTCAATTAGCGGCTGCTTTTCCGATCGAGTACTTTAATGGAAAATAAGAAAGTGAAAACAACTTTACTTCTATTCGTCGCTTTGCTGCCGGTAACAGTTTTGATAGGGCAAAATGATTCGCAGACAAAAGCTTATAACATCAGACAGTCGGGTTTGTGGGGACAACGGAACGAAACGTTTCGTGTCAAAACAACGGAAGCTTACAAGGTATGGTTGAACGATAATCGGCAACTTGAATTCGCGATATTGAACGATTCAGGACTGATTATCATCAGTTATGCCGAATTGGATTTGCAGGACAGGTTTGTTCACTATCGAAACATTGAATCTTTATCTCTCAGAAAAGAAAAGGCTGTAAGTCGCGGAGTAAAAAGAGGAATTATTGCAGGTGCTTTCACAGGGGCAATAGTTGGATTTCTCACCTATAAAAAGCCAGAAGGAGGATGGTTCGTGATAGACTTTGGACCAGCATTGCCAGCAGTTTTCGGCGCTGTATTGGGAGCATTGCCCGGAGCTGGACTAGGAGCAATCATCGGTTCGGCAAAAAAGAAATTTCCAATCAATGGCAACAAAGAAAAATTTCGACATCTCGCTTTAGCTTTGATGAAGTGATGCTGAGATTTAACACTCGATTATCTGTGCAGGTTCTGTTTTCGAAGAATCAACCTGCTTTTCAGAAGATTGTGCCGACCCCGTGAACTCCATGAAAAAATGAAAGAGGTTCACCTCGGTTGGAATGGCTAATTTTTTTCTTAATCGATAACGGCTTATCTCTACTCCACGTACAGAAATATTCATCAGCTGCGCAATTTCTTTACTCGATAAATTCATGCGCAGAAAACCACTCATCTTCAAGTCATTTGCGGAAAGGTTAGGGTACCGTTGCTTAAGTGCAAGCAGAAAATCACTGTGCACTTTATCGAAATGTAGTGAAAAATGTTCCCAATCTTCATCTTTCTTTTCTTCATCACTCAACACCTTTATTATTTTTTTAAAGTTGTCCTGGAGCTTTTCACTTTCTGGGTGACCTTTAATTTTTATCAACTCGTCTTTGATCTTGCCAATAAACTCTCCTTTCTCCACAAGATGCATCGCCACGGTCGCGAGGTCTTTATTTTTGTGATTGATCTCTGCTTCCAACTTTTCATTTTTCAGTTGCACAATTTGTTTTTCGCTTTTATCAAGCTCAAGGTCGTGCAGGTATTTGAGCCTTTCTTGCTCCTCAGCGTGGCGGCGACGCTGCTGTTCCATTTTGTTTTTTTGATAAATATGTACTCTGTAAATCGCAGCAGCCATCAATAAAAAATACGCGGCGTATGCCCACGGGGTTTGGTGCCATGGGGGCAACACGGTAAACGAATAGATTGCTTCAGCAGATTCATTTCCCAGATTCGTGCGGGCTTTCACCCGCAAGGTGTAACTGCCGGCCGGCAGGTTTGTGTATTCTTTCGTCGTCTTCTTTGTCCACGCAGACCAGGTTTTGTCAAAGCCATCAAGCTGATAACTGTATTCTATATTTTGTTGATGACCAAATAATGTGGAGGAATATTCAAAATGAAGAGTGTTCCAATCATAACAAACTTTCGGCTTTGAATAATTAGTAACGCGATATCCGCCAAATAACAAACTGTCCTTCTTGTTGAAAGCACTTACGTTTCTGATCCCAACTTCAATCTTTGTAGTGTTCCGTTTATATGCTTTGTAGTTTATGTGGTAAAATCCCTGCTCGCCACCAACGAAAATGTTATTTTCATCTACAGGATACACGTGCTCAAAGCCGCTAAGGAGTTTGTTATCCAGCTCAGAAATATAGGTGATTGCAGGCTTCGCTTCGGACATATCCACTACACCCAGATTTTTCTTGAACACAAACCAAATATTTCCCTCCTTATCTTCTTTCATATAACGGATTCTTATGTCGCCGAAGATCCCGTTATACAACTCAGATGGTTCAAACTTGTCGGCAACTGGATTGTAATCGAAAATGCCTTTTTCTGACGCAAGTACAACGCGGTTCCTGATTTTGAAAAGATAGTTGTTGTTGATCGACTGAACACCTTTGTTCTTGCCATATTGCACCACGACAGGCTTGTTGTTTTCCAATCGAGACACCTTAAAAATCCCTTTGTATGGGTGCGAAACCCAAAGGCTTTTACCGTCTACAAACACAAAGCGAGCCGATTCAAAGGGCACGTCGCCCAAACGCTGAAAAGTTTTCTGATCATAATTATAAAAGGAGATGCCCTGGTAGGTGCCGGCAACCATTAGGGACGAAGGAAGTACACTATAAAATGGTAGAAAGGTCCAAAATCCGGACGACGCATCGAGTTGAATTGCTTTATCGTTTTCAATGGTGAAAGCGCCTTCATGATGACCGAGCAATAATTTGCCATTCACCTCTGAAATGTTCCAAACCTGCCCTCCTGAATTGGCAACCGGTTGAAAATTGCATCGAACATAACTCAGGTCTTTGGCAGCCGACAACTTCGCCTTGTACAACCCGTTGGATGTGCCCAGATAAAGATCATTGCTGTAAATGAGGGATGAATAGCCGGAAGCTTCTTTGTCCGCATCGGGTAAAATGTGTTTGATGGCGTTATTGTAAGCAATGAAATCAATACCATTGTCTGTGCCCAACCAAAGATTTTTATCTCTGTCACAAAAGACGCTAAGGACATTATTATTTTGAATGCCGTCCTTTCTGGTAAAGCTCGACACAAGTAGCCCGTGTTTGTTAACTACGTAACATCCGCCTGTGCCGGTTGCCAACAATAAGTTCTCATCGCCAATGTTCGATGCTGTCGTCAATTTTTTTTCCGCGACGGACGCAATGTCCTGAGTAGTCCATGCAGAAATGTTCTCTTCTTTCAGGATAAAACAACCGCTTTTAAGAGTCGTAATAAGACAGCTGTTTTTATCTAATGGCGAAAAAGATGTAACAAGGGAATTTACCGACAAGCTGCCCGGTTGTGTCAGAGGTATCCAAAAATTATCGCGAAACTGAAGCAAACCTTTGACTTGGTCTTGCGCCAGCAGAATGCCATTAGCGCAGCCGAGGAACCGCCATTCGGTGGAAGGAAAGGTGATTATCTGATTTGCTGAGTACTGAAAAATCTTCGCTGACGTGCGGAAGAAAACTGAAGATTTATAAAACACGATTGACCAAACATCTGTAAACGAGCGATCTGACTGAGCAATCAAAGGCAGCAGCGATTGGAATTTTAGTCGGCCCCGAGCATCAGCTGCGAAAAAACCTAACTCATCTTGGCCACCAACAAAGATCTTTCCATCGGTGGCGACTGCCACGGATCGGACAATTGTTTGGTTGGGGAGCGGATATACTTTCCAATAAGTTCCGTCGTAAGTCAACAATCCTTCGTTGTTGGCAAAATACATTATGCCGTCTCGATCCTGGGCAATCCCCCAGTTTTGGGTACCAGCGCCGTAAGTAAGTTTCGAATAGTTAATGATTTCAGGAAGAGCAAGGTTGTTCTGAGCGACTGCGAATCGAAAGGTCGAGATAAGGAAAAATAGCAGGCAGCTCTTCTTCATATAGCATTAGAAAGTGAAAGGTATCATATTTTGGCTGATGTAATCATGACTAGGTGAAAAACATGATTTTCGACAGGTTTAGCCTTATGATGTAGTATTGATGTAGTAGTTTTCGCCAGACCTGAGCAACTACTAGACTACTTTTACTGCCATAATAATCTTGCCGCATCCACGGCATTTTCATTAAACTAAATGCTTGTTATGAATTTGAGACTCGCTCTGTTATTCTGGGCAGCAATTTTTGTCCAGGTCTTTCCTTTAAATGCGTCTGCACAATCTTTGGTCGTTACTGGCCGGGTAACAGGTGCAAATAACGAACCCCTTCAGGGAGCCACTGTGTCGGTAAAAGGCACACCGATTGCCACTACCACAAACGAATCGGGCAATTACTCCATAACTGTCCCGCAAAGAGGTAGTGTGCTTGTGGTTACCTATACGGGAATGCAACCAAGGGAATTAACCGTCACAGACGGTGGTCCGTTAAATTTCTCACTGTCCGCTTCGGCGGGTAACCTTGACGAAGTAGTCGTGGTGGGCTACGGCACCCAACGGGTGACCAAAGTTTCAGGATCGATATCCACTGTAAAAGCGGCTGACATCGAAAAATTGGTTCCTGCCAGAGCCGAAGAAGCGCTTCAGGGAAAGGCAGCCGGTGTAAACGTAATTCACGTGGATCTCCGGGCTCGAAACCAACTGTTTTGATTAGGGGCATTCCCTCCTTCAGCGGAACAGACCCTGTTGTAATTATAGACGGTGTGCCACAAACGCTAACAGATTTTAATTCCATCAATCCGTCTGATATTGAATCGATCAATGTTCTGAAAGACGCTGCTACTACCGCCATCTACGGTGTAAAAGGTGGCAACGGCGTGATCGTCGTGACTACGAAAGGGGGCCGGCGAAGCGGGAAAACCGAAATCACCGTTAACAGCAATTTTGGTATGCAGGAGGTAGCGAATACGATTGGTGTGCTGAATGCCTCCGAATATGCAGCTATGATCAACGAAGGCAGTACGGTAAGTGGCGGCAATGTCATTTTTCCAGACCTTAGTTTGATAGGTGTTGGTACCGACTGGCAGAATGAAATTTTTAAAAGAGCTTCTTTCCAATCTCACAACGCTTCGGCCCGCGGCGGCAATGATAAAGTTGGCTACTTCCTTTCAGCCGGTTACCTGAACCAGGGCGGTATCGTGGGTGGAAATGATAAATCATTTTTTAACAGAGGCAATTTTACCGCAAACCTGGATTTTGCGTTAGCGCCAAAGTTGAAGTTTATTGTAAATGCTACAGGTGTTCTTCTAAGTTCAAAAGGCGTTCAGGAAAATTCATTCAACAGCATCATCGGCAGCGCCCTGAACTTTGATCCTACAGTTCCTATTTTCAACACTGTTCCAAACACAGTTGGAAAATATGGATTCAGCAATTTGCTGTTGTCGGAAATTTTCAACCCACTCACAAAGCTGGATAATACGTACAATAAAAACAATGGCAACAAGCTGTATGGCAAGTTTGAAATGCAGTATGATGTCGTTAGAAATCTTAAGCTCACCTCCCGCTTTGGATATACCAATTACAACGGAAACAGCAGAACCTTCAATCCGCTGGTGTTCTATGGTCCAAACAACGTGGAAAATACAATGAATGCAGACGGATCCACTGTTGTGGGAAAGTACAACAGTGTGTCGCATGAAAAAGCCAGCAACTTCAACTACACCTGGGAAACATTTGGCAATTATAACTTCAGAGTAAGTAATGATCACAACTTTGAAACTGTTCTTGGATTTTCGCTCGCCAAAACCTCCGGAAATGCAGCTGGTGCTTCACGACAGGATGTGCCGTTCAACTCTTGGGAGTTTGCTGATTTTTCAGCTGCAACCGGAAGCAACAACCCTACAAACACCAATGCGCTCAGCGGATACTATTACCAATACTTCCGTAGAAATCTTTCTTACTTCGGCAGAGTTAACTACGACTTCCGGAATAAATACCTTGCTTCATTCACTGCTCGCAGAGATGGTTCCTATGCATTTGGTATAGAAAACAAATTTGCAAACTTCTTTTCCGGTTCTCTGGGTTGGGTGGTTAGCAGTGAGGACTTCTTCAGTTCAAACTTTATCAATTATCTGAAGCTCAGAGGCAGTTATGGCACGATCGGAAATGAAAATGTGAATCCACAATTTGTCGGAATTGAAACCGGCGGTCCCAGTTATGGCCCAACAGCTAACAGTAACGGTTACACCTTTGACAATGTTTTTTATCCTGGATCCACAGTCGCTTCGGCAGCTAACAATGCTTTGGCTTGGGAAAAACAAACTCAGGCAAACGTGGGATTCGATTTGACGTTCCTGAATAGAAAACTGTCTTTGTCGGCCGATTATTTCCAAAAGAAAGTAAACGGCTTGCTTTTCACTCCTTCTGCATCACTTTACCTCGGCACAGTTCCTATTCCCACAGCGAATATTGGATCCACCAAAAGCACGGGCATAGATGCAACACTTAGCTACACCGAATCGTTGAGCAGGAATTTCAGAATGAACAATCTGTTTGCCTTTACGACGTCTAAAAACCTGGTTACGGCGACGAACGGCGACGGAACAGCCAAGATCTTTGGCGGCGGTTATTTTAATGGACAGTCGCAAAACGTTACTGTGTTCGAGAAAGGGTTTACACCTGGCTACTTCTACGGGTATAAAACAGCAGGTCTGTTCCAAACGCAAGAAGAAATAGCAAAAAGCCCGACGCAAACAGGGGCGGTTCCCGGAGATATCAGGTTTGTCGATGTGAACGGCGACGGTGTTATTAGTGCATTAGACCAAACTCAAATTGGTGACCCATTTCCTGACTTCACTTTAGGTTGGACGTTAAATCTGTCCTTCAAAAACATCGATTTTACAGCCTTCACATTTGCATCCGTTGGCAACGATGTTTACAGAGCGTATGAAAGAAATGCCAACTATTCCAATAAATTTCGCGATGTACTTGCTAGGTGGACTGGTCCGGGTAGCACAAACGACGCTCGTCACCCTCGGTATTCGTTCACCGATGCTAACAGCAATATCCGTGTGAGCGAAAGATATGTCGAAGACGGTTCGTTCGTTAAATTGAAGAACCTGCAGCTTGGTTACAACTTCCCGAAATCAATTACAAGTAATCTGTTTAGTAATCTGCGGCTATATGTGCAGGTTAAAAATGCCTTCACGTTTACCAATTATTCCGGCTATGATCCGGAAATTCCAGGCGGCATATTGAATACAGGGGTAGACCGCGGTGCGTACCCTCAATCCCGCACATATGCAGTGGGTCTTGACATTAAACTTTAATAATTGAAAAATCTTACTATAATGAACAAACGATTAATAAAATTCTTAACCCTGCTGCTAATTGTTTCGGTGTTCACAAGCTGCAGAAAGTGGGTGGATTATAATCCGCACGAAGATTTCAAAATCACTGAGCTTGATTATCTGAAATCAGAGGGTGATTACCGCACAATGGAAATAAGTGTATACACGCCGTTGCAATGGCTGAATCAGGAGTATGTTGTCGCAGACATTGCGTCAGACAATTCGGTTGCCGGAGGAGAGAACGCCTCTGATATTCTCGCACTTCAGCAAATTGATGATTACACGCATACACCTGTAAATTCCACGCTGACAGACTTGTGGAGGGCCGCTTACGAAGGTGTGAACAGGGCCAATTACATGCTTCAGTACAAAGACAAAAATCCTGCAGGAGACAAGATTGAATTTGCAGGAAAAGATGCATTGTACGGTGAAGTCAATTTTTTGAGAGCTTACTATTACTTCCAACTGGTGCGCATGTTTGGCGATGTACCCTTGTTCACGGACAAGCGCCTAAGCCTTAGCGAATCCAAAACGTTGCAGCGCTCTCCGAAAGCAGATGTTTACAAGCAAATAGAAGCTGACCTGACAAGTGCAATCGCTGCATTGCCGGCTGTTCAGGTGCAAAAAGGAAGAATAACAAAATACGCCGCACAGGCACTATTAGGGAAAGTTTATTTGTATCAAAATAAATTCAATGAAGCTGCAGCAATGTTGGATAATGTTATCAACAGCGGCGCATTCACTCTCGTGTCAGATTATGGTTCTATGTTTTTAGCAAGCGGCGAAAATGGGCCTGAGTCTGTTTTCGAAATTCAATATTCGAACGCTTCGCCGTATTATAACTGGAGTGGTTACAATCGCGGACAAGGAAATTACGCAGTACAGCAGAATGGAGTTCGCGGATTGAATGGTACGGCAGCAATGCCCTATGCACCGGGCTGGAGCACCAATCTTCCAACGCAAAACTTAGCTGCTGCATTTGAAGCGGGCGATCAGAGAAAGAATGTTACTGTCCTTGATATGGAAGCATACAAAAATGCTAATCCACAGTTCAATATCACTTACCAGGTGGCGCCTTATAAAAACACGGGTTTGTACAATCAGAAATATTTGCCACGCAAAGGGGAAACCTCCGGACAGTTGGAATTGAATTATGGAAATAATTTCAGGATCATTCGTTATGCTGACGTGTTGTTAATGGCTGCCGAAGCATACAACCGCTCATCTACTCCAAACGATGCGAAAGCACAATCATATTTAAACCAGGTAAGACAAAGAGCATTTGGAAATTCATCTCACAACATCACTGCAACAGGAACAGCTTTACTGCAGGCTATCTGGAATGAAAGAAGGTTGGAACTCGGCATGGAGGGAGATCGCTTTTTTGATCTCGTAAGAACAGGGCAGGCAGCATCTAAAATTCAGGGATTTATCGCGGGCAAACACGAAGTTTTTCCGATTCCTCAACAGGAAGTTGATATATCCGGTCTCACGCAAAATCCAAACTACTAATTGCAACCAGTAAAACAACTAAGTATGACTTATATAAAATATTTCTTTAGCCTCACCTTTTTGATGATACTAATCGGTGGGTGCAAAAAAGAGATCAATGATGATATAGCCTTTGCTCAATCGGGAGCAGCGCCTGAAAAGCTTTCTGCTTTATTTGAAATCACTCAGGACAACACAGGAATGGTGACCATCACCCCCAACGGCACAGCTGCTGTTTGGTATGAAGTTTACTTTGGCGATAATTCCACGACGCCTGCACGTGTCGATGCCGGTAAAAATGTGACGCATAAATACGGCGAGGGTGTTTACAATGTCAAATTGCTGGCTCACGCAGTAAATGGCAAAACAACTGAGGGCACACAGCAACTCACCGTTTCCTTCAGAGCACCCGAAAATCTTGAAGCTACAGTTACTGTAGATCCTTCGAATAGCATGAAAGTAAGTGTAACTGCAAAGGCACAGTATGAAACAAACTTCAAAGTTTATTTTGGCGATGTTGCCAATGAAGTTCCAGTGACTTTTCTGGAAGGCGAAACTGTAAATCACACCTACACGGCAGTTGGACCTTATCAGATAAAAGTTGTTGCTTTCAGCGGTGGCGCTGCCACTACTCAGGTTATCAAACCAATTACCATTGTAAATCCTGTTTTGCTGCCAATTACGTTTGAATCTCCAACCGTGGATTACTCCTGGGCTGGTTTCGATGGCGGAGTAGTAACAATTATTGCCAACCCGCAACCCAACGGAATTAACACAAGCAGTAAGGTAGCGAAGATGGTGAAGAACGCAGGACAAACCTGGGGTGGCGCAGTGATCACACTCGGTTCGCCGATTGATTTCTCCGCAAACAAAGTTTTTCGTATGAAAGTTTTCTCACCAAGAGTGGGAGCCAAAGTTTTGCTGAAAGTGGAAAATCTTACGAACGGTGGCATCAGCTATGAAAAAGAAGTAACTACCACGGTAGCCAATGCTTGGGAAGATCTTGCTTTTGATTACTCAGGAATTAACACCTCAAACTCTTGTCAAAAGATCGTATTGATTTTTGAGAACGGAACGATGGGTAACGGTTCGGCAAACTTTACTTTCTTGTTCGATGACATTCGACTTACTAATGTAATGCCTTCCGCTTTGCTCACGCTTCCGATCACTTTTGATAATGCAAACGTCACCTATACGACCACAGATTTTGGCGGCAATGTTACAGTTGACGCAACAGATCCAACAAACGCAGCAAACAAAGTAAAGAAAACAACCAAGCCAAACGGCGCAGAAACTTGGGCAGGAACTACGCTGGGGCAATTGCTGAATCCGTTGCCATTTGCAGCTAACGCTACAAAAATGAGTGTCCGGGTTTACTCTCCGGCTGCAGGATTAACAGTCTTGCTGAAAGCAGAAGACAAGAATAACAGCTCCAAATCGGTCGAGACCAAAGCAGTGACCACAGTAGCTAATGCTTGGGAAACGTTGGTGTTTGATTTTGCAAATAACTCTACCGGTACGCCTGCATTAAATCTGGCAAACACCTACAACATAGTTTCTATCTTCTTCGATTTTGGAGCAGTGGGTAGTGGAAAAGTTTTTTATTGGGATGATGTTACGTTTATGGCGGCGGCTCCTGCAACTGTGAGCCTGCCTCTCACGTTTGAATCAACATCGCTCACTTACAACATCACAAATTTTGATGGCGGTAACCTTACAGTAATCAGCAACCCGCAGGTGAACGGCATCAACACAAGTAGCCGCGTTGCACGAATGGTAAAAAACCCGGGTCAAACATGGGGAGGAAGTTTCATTACGCTTGATGCCCCGATCAACTTTTCTGCTTCCAAGATTTTTAAGATGAAAGTTTTCTCTCCGCGAGTTGGAGCAAAGGTGTTGTTGAAAGTAGAAAATCTTACCAACGGAGGCATCAGTTTTGAAAAAGAGGTGACGACTACTGTAGCTAATGCATGGGAGGAGCTTACGTTTGATTTTTCTGCAATCAACACGTCAAATTCTTACCAGAAGGTAGTGCTCATATTTGACAACGGCACTGCTGGTGATGGCTCGGCAAACTTCACCTTCTTAATTGATGATATAAGACTTAACTAATAAAATTCGAACTATGTTTAAAAATATTTTCGCATGCTGCTTCATGGTGTTTCTGCTCATCATCAGCGGCTGTAAAAAAGAAAAGTATTCTTTCGGTGATATTAAAGCGCCTACCGATCTTGCCCTTACTACTTCTGTGCAGGGAGTGGATGCTTCTAATCCAAATGGAAATGGCACGGGTAACGTCGTCATAAATGCTGCCGCTAAAGATGCGCTGACGTATAGAATTGACTTCGGCGACGGCACTTCTAAAGTGGTGCCTACCGGTTCCATCAATTACAAGTTTACCACACCGGGAACTAATGATTACACTATCACGGTAAATGCCATTGGCACCGGCGGTGCCATATCTACAGTGAGCAAAAAAGTGAAAGTGTTTGTAGCATTCGAAATTCCTGCTCCCATCATTGCTGCACTTACCGGCGGTTCATCAAAAACATGGATCACTGATAAGGGTGCAGCGGGTCATTTTGGTGTAGGACCAAACAACACCTTTGGGCCTGACTGGTATGCAGCCGGGCCGAATACACGGGAAGCGTGTGCCTATGATGATGAAATCACATTTACTCTTGGTGCTAACAACAGCATTTCCATGACCATAGACAATAAAGGAACTTCATTCTCCATCGGTGCTGCCACAGGTGTTTACGGCTTTAGCGGCGGAGACGGATGCTACGCTATAAACACTGGTGGTACGAGAAAGTTGACATTTATGAATGCAACATCTGGAAGCACAAGTGCCGTGTCATCAGGTATTCAGTTCTCAGTGCCCGGTAACGGTATTATAAACTTTGGAACGGGCGGAACCACTTACGAAATTTTAAAATACACACCAACCACTTTGTTCCTGCGCAACTTTGGGGCAGATGGAAATGCCTGGTATCAAAAGTTAGTTGCTAAATGATTAACTGCTAACGCAGATTTAAATCACTATGAAATTCTCAAAAACAATTATGAAAGCTATGGGCATCATTCTTTTTATATCGCTCATGTCACTCGTGTCATGCAGCAAAAACACTAATCCGCCACCCGTTGATCCGGCACCAACTAATCTTGTTGTTAGTGCAAACGTGAGTTCAGATAATAGCGGAAACGTAACGTTCACTGCATCTGCTTCCAACGCTACTTCTTATGAATACGATTTTGGAAATGGTGTTTATCAGAACGTAGCAAGTGGAACCGTTACTTACAAATACCCCACATCCGGAACTTATACGGTGAACGTGACGGCAAAGAACAGCACGGGCAGCATATCCAAATCAACGCAGGTAACTGTAGCTGTGGATTTCAGCCTTGTGTGGTCGGATGAATTCAATACATCAGGAGCACCCGACGCCTCCAAGTGGGGCTACGACATTGGTACAGGGAGCAATGGCTGGGGCAACAATGAACTGCAGTATTATACAAACCGCCCGGAAAATGTAACAGTTTCAAACGGCACTCTGAAGATCACTGCGAGGAAAGAATCTTTTAGCGGCAGCAACTATACTTCTGCCCGGATACTTACGAAAAATAAATTTTCGACAAAGTATGGCAAAATAGAAGCACGAATAAAACTTCCCTCGGGAGTGGGCACGTGGCCGGCATTTTGGATGTTGGGCAATAATATCGATGCAGTTGGCTGGCCAGCTTGCGGCGAAATCGATATCATGGAACATAAAGGCAGTGACCCGGGCCGGATCTATGGCACATTGCATTATCCGGGTCGGTCCGGCGGCAATGCCAACGGGCTAACGACTCAGTTGCCCAGTGCAACCACTGACTTCAATGTCTACGCAGTTGAGTGGACTTCAGCGATGATAAAGTTTTCCGTAAATGGTATCGTGTATTTCACTGTTCCAAATACAAATTCACTTCCTTTTAATCAAAGCTTTTTCATCATCTTAAACTTTGCGATGGGAGGAACTTTCGGAGGCCCGGTAGATCCTGCGTTCACCTCAGCGATCATGGAGGTTGATTATGTGAGAGTCTATAATTAACTGTCACAAGGTGGATTGCAATTCTCGTTATTGGGTGCACTCCGGACTTGCGTTCTCAAACAACACTGATGGGTGAATCAGTTGAGACAGGGTAACATTTACCCACCTTTTTTCCTCATGCAGCGGTATTCTAATACAGAATCCTAATCTCATGCGCCTTCCGTTCATCTGTATATTGTTTTGCTTTGTCACCGCCCAGGGGCAGGGACTGAAAGTCGACGGCAAAAGATTAGTTGATGCTGCCGGAAATGAAATCATTCTGCGCGGCATAGGACTAGGAGGATGGATGTTGCAGGAACCATACATGCTGAAGCTATCGGGCATTGCAGCAAATCAAACGGAAATCCGTGGAAAGATCCAAGAGCTAATCGGTAATGAAAACGCAGATGAATTTTACCGCAGATGGCTAGTCAATCATTGTCAAAAGGCAGACATTGATTCTTTGCACAAATGGGGGTTCAATAGCATTCGCCTGCCAATGCATTACAACCTGTTCACACTGCCTGTTGAGCAGGAGCCTGTGAAAGATCAAAATACATGGCTGAAAAAAGGATTTGCTCTCACAGACTCTTTACTCGAGTGGTGTAAACAAAACAAAATTTACCTCATCCTCGATCTGCATGCAGCACCGGGTGGACAGGGAAAAGATATTCCAATAGCAGATTATGACCCGCAGAAACCTTCTCTCTGGCAGAGTGAAGCAAATCGGAAAAAAACAATTACACTCTGGCAAAAGCTTGCAGAGCACTATGCAGGTGAAGAATGGATTGGCGGTTATGATTTGTTAAATGAACCCAATTGGGGCTTCACTGATTCAACTGATAAAAATGGGTGTGCAGAAAAACAAAACAAAGAGCTGAGAAATTTTCTAATTGAATTGACGTCTGCAATCAGGCAGATAGATAAACAACATATCATTTTTATTGAAGGCAACTGTTGGGGCAATAATTACGATGGCATTTTTCCGCTGTGGGACAACAACATGGTGGTGAGCTTTCACAAATACTGGAACTATAACAATCAACACTCTATTCAAAAATTTATCGAAATCAGGAAACAATATAATGTACCGATTTGGTTGGGCGAATCGGGAGAAAATTCTAACACCTGGTTTACAAATGCAATTGCGTTAGTCGAGCAAAACCGCATTGGCTGGGCATGGTGGCCTTTGAAGAAAATGGGGCTTAACAATCCATTGCAGGTAAAAACCAACGAACAATACGAAAAGATCTTAAAGTTTTGGAGGGGCGAAGGAACGAGACCTTCACCTGAAGAAGCGTTCGCCGGTTTGATGCAGTTAGCGGAGGATGCAAAGATCGAAAACAACATCTATAAAAAAGATGTTACAGACGCAATGTTTCGGCAGGTATTATCATCTGAAACATTGCCTTTCGCACAAAAGAAAATTGGGGCGGCAACTAAAATCTTCGCGGCTGATTACGACCTCGGAAGAAGCGGATTTGCATACTACGACAATGATACCGCCAACTATCGGGTAAGTACCAACAAAAACATTATTTGGAACAAGGGCCGTTTGTACAGAAACGATGGAGTGGACATTTACCAATGCAACGATCATGTATCAAACGGCTACTGCGTAGAAGCTGAAGCTAGCGAATGGCTGCAATACACCATCAATGTTGAGCAATCCGGAAGTTATTCGATGGGCATCCGGTACATGGTCCGCGATGTAGCAGCAACAATCAAAATGTTGCTCGACGGAAAGGCACACCAAATAGTGCATTTATTACCGGATACAGGATGGAAATCCATTGAATTGAAACCATTGAGACTAACGCACGGAGAACACAAGCTAACCGTCTTTGATGTGAACGGAACGATCCAATTGAACTACTTACAGTTTCAAAAACAATGATTTGATTTTTCATCTTTTATATACATACTTATGAAAATAGCTCAGGTATATTCTACCGTCTGTTTGTTGTTTTTACTATCATCGTTTTTACCCGCGCAAGCGCAAAAACCTTCAAACTTCGACGCAAAGATTGAAGCACTGCTCAAGAAAATGACTCTCGAAGAAAAACTGCACATGATTCATGCAAATTCTTCGTTCACGTCGGGTGGCATTCCGCGGTTAGGCATTCCCGAATTGGTCACCTCTGATGGACCACATGGCGTGAGGGCAGAACATGGGCGGGATTGGACGCTGGATAACAATGTGCTCGACTCCGGCACCTATCTGCCAACAGCGGTTTGTCTCGCAGCAACATGGAACAAACAGCTCGGCTACGATTTTGGTTCGGTGCTTGGAAGTGAAGCCGCCTTCCGCGGAAAAGATGTGATTCTGGGTCCTGCTATCAATATACACCGCACACCACTAAACGGACGAAACTTCGAATACCAAAGCGAAGATCCCTATCTGGTTTCCCGCATGGCAGTAAGCTATATCAAAGGTGTTCAGGACCAGGGAATTTCGGCGTGTGTGAAACACTATGCTGCAAACAATCAGGAAATAAGAAGAAGCAGCATCAATGTGCGAATGAGCGAGAGAGCATTGAGAGAAATTTATTTGCCGGCATTCAAAGCCGCAGTGCAGGAAGGCGATGTAAATACGCTCATGGGTTCATACAATAAAATTCGTGGCGAGTGGGTAACGCAGAACCACTACCTGATGCGCCAGATTTTGAAGAAAGAATGGGGATTTAAAGGTTTAGTGATGAGCGATTGGGGCGCAGTTCACTCTGTAGCTGACCCTATATGGAACGGAACTGATTTGGAAATGGGAACGGATCTGAGCATGTTGCCAAATCCGAATTATGGTAAATTCTTTATGGGTGATACTGTTGCTTCACTCGTACGCAAAGGAATTTTGCAGGAATATTATATTGATGAAAAGGTTAGACGCATCCTTTATGTTATGTTCAAAACGGGAATGATCGATGGCAAGCGCAAGCAGGGGTCCTACAACACGAAAGAGCACCAGCAAGTGGCAGCAAAGGTTGCAGAGGAAGGAATTGTATTGTTGAAAAACGAGGGCAATATTCTTCCGCTACAAAGAAATAACATTAAAAAGATAGCAGTCATTGGCGTTAATGCAACAAGGTTGCAATCAATGGGCGGCGGCAGCTCCCAGGTGAAAGCATTTTACGAAATCACGCCATTACAAGGAATACAATCCCTCGTCGGCAATAGCGCATCCATCGTGCATGCTCCCGGATACAAGATTGAACGGGATGCGAAAGCCGATAATCTGTCCATTGCCAAAGCGGCAGAAGCTGCGTCGAAGGCCGATGTGGCGATTATTGTGGGAGGATGGACACACGGTTACGACTACAGTGTATGGGATGATAACGCCTACGACGCAGAAGGGGCGGACAAACCGGACATGAACTTGCCATTCGGGCAGGATGAGTTGTTCAAAAAAGTTTTGGAAGCAAATCCAAACACAATAATTGTTTTGATGGGCGGCGGCCCGGTAGATATGAATCAGTGGAGCGACAGAGCCAAAGCAATTGTGCAGGCATGGTATCCTGGAATGGAAGGCGGCAATGCATTGGCAAAAATTCTGTTTGGACAAGTGAATCCTTCCGGCAAACTTCCCGTCACATTTCCCAGCAAGCTGTCTGACGTTCCCGCACACACATTGGGTGAATACCCTGGCAACAACACGGATCAGTACTACTATGACGACATATACGTTGGTTACCGTTTTTACGATACTTACAAGATAGAGCCACAGTTCCCGTTTGGACACGGGTTATCGTACACATCATTTTCTTACAGTAATCTCAAAGTGCAGCCCGCTGGTAAAAAAGCTACCGTTTCATTCACAGTAGCAAACACAGGTAAAGTTGCCGGTGCCGAAGTGGCGCAGGTATATGTTAAACAGGAAAGTCCTGTGATTCCAAGACCGGAAAAAGAGCTGAAGGGTTTTGAAAAAATTTTGCTGAAACCAGGGCAATCTAAAAGAGTAACACTTACCCTCACTGAAGACGCTTTTCAGTATTACGATGATACAAAGAGCGAATGGATAATGGAAGCAGGGAATTATCAAGTCCTGGTCGGTAGTTCATCCAGAGATATAAGAGCAACGGCGAAGTTCAAAATGTAATACTGAAAGATCAGATCGTTCCAAAGCTCTGCTTTTCAGCAGGGCTTTTTTATTTTCATTAAACGTAAAGCACCTCGTGAAGTCTATGCTCTACTTTAACTCTTTTCTTAATACATCTTAAAGTATTTTACTGGATCGCACATTAATACTCGGGTATGAAAAAGTTCATTAGTCATCTCACCTACGTGTTCCTGCTAATAACCTCAGCCGCTAGTACAACAGCCTTTTACCACCAACCGAAAGCATTTGCTCCTTTCAAATTTCCATACAGAGAAGCCGGGCTAACGGATCGTGAAGCTGCAGCCCATCTTTTGAGTCGGTTTAGTTTTGGGATAAAGCCGGGACAGGTGGATGAAGTGGTGAAGACCGGATTAGAAAACTGGTTTGATGCGCAACTGCGGGCAAACTTTTCTGACAGCGATTTAGATCGTCGACTCGCAAATTTTGAGTCGCTGAAAATGACGAACGAAGAAATTGTAAAAACTTATCCGAAACCTGCTCAGGTGCTTAGATTGGCTGTGCGGGATGGAGTTATCGACAGGGATTCTGTAAAGATTGACAAAAAGGAATACCGCGATCAGCTTCAAACATATTTACAACAAAATGGAATGAAGCCTCAGGCAGAATTGCTTCGTCAGCTTGCCAATCAAAAAATCCTTCGGGCGGCATATTCGCAAAACCAATTACAGGAAGTGCTGACGGATTTTTGGTTCAATCACTTTAACGTTGCCGGCAGCAAAAATGGCGTACAACAATTTCTCACATCCTACGAACGCGATGCTATTCGTCCAAATGCTTTGGGCAATTTCGAAACGCTTTTGCTGGCCACAGCAAAGTCTCCGGCCATGCTCATTTATCTGGATAATGATAAAAGCACGGTGAATGAAGAAAACATGGTAGATCAGCAGAAAAAGTTCGTAAAAGCACGAGATAAGATTGTTGATGCTGTGGAGGGAAAAATAATTGATAAGATGCAAGACAGTGCGATGAGGGAAAATGCAACGGTGCAGCTGAAAAGGCCGCGGATGCAGGGATTGAATGAAAATTATGCCCGTGAAATAATGGAGCTGCACACTTTAGGTGTGGATGGCGGCTACACACAACAAGATGTTACCCAGGCGGCAAGAGTACTGACAGGATGGAGCTTAAACCCGATTATTGAAAATGGTTTCCGTCCTAAACAAATGCCCAACATAAAACGTCTCGAAAAGCAAGGATTTGTCATTGAGAACGACTTTGTTTTCGCTGCACAAAAACACGACTTTGGTGAGAAAAAAGTTTTGGGGCACACGTTTGCTGCAGGCGTTGGGTACAATGAAGGCATTCGGCTTATCCATATGTTAGCTACGCATCCTTCCACCGCTAAATTCATTTCCAAAAAATTAGCAGTGCGCTTTGTCAGCGATGCCCCGCCGCAGTCTCTTGTCGATAAAATGGCAAAAACATTTCTTTCCAAAAATGGCGACATTAAAGAGGTGTTGATCACAATGGTAACGGCACCTGAGTTTTGGAGCAGGCAGGCTTTAAGAGAAAAAACCAAATCGCCGTTCGAGCTTGCTATTAGTGCCGTTCGTGCAACCAATGCAGATGTAATTGCCCCATTTCAGCTCTTTCAGTGGACAGCGAAAATGGGCCAGCGGATGTACAATTACCAAGCGCCGACAGGCTTTCCGGACAAAGGTCAATATTGGATAAACACAGGATCACTGTTGAATCGAATGAATTTTGGATTAGCGTTCGCCTCAGGCAAAATACCCGGTGTGCGAACGAACCTGCTGGCGTTAAACAATAATCATGAACCCGAAAGCGCAGAACAGGCGCTGCGGATTTACAGTAAAGTATTGTTACCGGAAAGAGATGCAGAAGAAACTGTGAGACGCCTTATCCCAATGCTTACCGATCCTGAATTGCAGAAGAAAATTGAAAATGCAGCGGAAAAAACAAAGTCGGACAAAGATGCAGGAGATGATGAAGCAATGATGGACATGAGGGCGGATAAGGGTGTAAGGAAAATTGGGGGCAGGAAAAATGGAGAACCGCAAATACAATATACAAAAGGGAACAACAGCATGCTAGGACAAGTGGTAGGAATCATTCTCGGCTCGCCTGAGTTTCAGAGAAGATAACATGAGCAAAACGAGAAATAATTGACAGCAATTGAAACTGTAATTCTAACGCTCAAAACGAATAATAGATCATGATATCGAGAAGAGTTTTTTTGAAAGGCGGTGCGCTTGCACTTGTTACAGCAGGCATTGGCGGTGTACCTTCCTTTATCGCCAAGGCTGCGCAAACCAGGAAATTTTTATCCCCTTATAAGAAAAATAAAATCCTTGTCACCATCTTCCAACGCGGAGCGATGGACGGTTTGATGGCGGTGACGCCGTTCACCGATAAATATTTGGCACAGTCCCGACCTACTCTGTTCATGTCTGCAGCAAAGGCATCAACAAAACCATTGATTGATCTGGACGGACGCTTTGGGCTTCACCCTTCCATGAGTGCCTTCGACGCCTTATTCAGAGAAAAACGTTTGGCAGTTGTGCACGGCGTTGGATCGCCAAACAATACACGCTCGCATTTCGATGCGCAGGATTTTATGGAGAGCGGAACACCCTTCAACAAAGGAACAGAGAGTGGTTGGCTCAACCGGGCAGCAGGACTTTTGGGTCACGAAGTTGCCACCCCCTTTCAAGCCGTGAGCATGACATCTTCCCTCCCACGTTCTTTGTACGGCGACAATGCCGCAATTGCCATTTCCAATTTGGAAGATTTCAGGATTCAGCTTGCCGGAAATAATACAACTGCTACCACTGCAGCAAAAAGTTTTGAAGATCTGTACGATCAAACATCCTCGTCTCTATTGAACAAAACCGGAAAAGAAAGTTTCGAGGCAATGAAGATCCTGAAGAGTGCTGATGTGAAGAATTACCGCACATCAAACGGTGCGGTTTACCCGGCTACTCCGCTTGGCAATTCCCTGAAGCAAGTTGCGCAGTTAATTAAGATGGATGTTGGTTTAGAAATCGCTTTTGCTGAATGCGGCGGATGGGACACACACTTTAACCAGGGAACAGAAAACGGAACTTTTGCACGGAACGTAGCAGATTTAAGTAATTCCATTCGCGCATTCTGGACTGATTTAGATCGATATCAGGATGATGTGGAAGTGATGACGATGACAGAGTTCGGACGAACCGTTCATCAAAATGGTTCCAACGGAACAGACCATGGCCGTGCATCTTGCATGTTCATTCTTGGCAACGATGTAAATGGTGGTAAGGTTTATGGAAAGGTGCCGGAACTCGCGATCGAAAATTTGGAGGACGGACGAGATCTGCCCGTCACTATCGATTTTCGCGCCGTTTTTGATGAAGTGGCAACGGCACATTTAAAGATTAAGGATAACGGCAAGCTTTTTCCCGGATGGAAAGGAGCTGGAATAGGTTTGATGAAATCATGATGTTTTTTTAGTTGTATTGTTAGGGCGTTGACTCGCTTCGAAGCAGTTGACGTCCCGTAAAATAAACCGGTTCTTCTCAACGTTTCATAGTCCAATCAATGCCGGTGAAAAATCTCCTCTTCTTTTTAGCTTTATTCCCGTTGCTTACATCTGCACAAAATTTTCATTTTTCTTTAAGGGCTGGAGCGATGGGCTACAGTGGCGAATTGAAACCGCAGTTTTTCTCGCTGGCGCAGCCAAAGTTTATGGCTTCTGCAGGTGCTCGTTACGATTTTACGGAACACGTCGCTGGTCGCGCATACTTCACCTACGGCGGCATCAAAGGCGACGATAGCAAAGAGAATTTGCAAATGCAACAGCGGAACCTAAATTTTCAAAGCAAGCTTTGGGAAATAGAACTTGGCGCACAGTATAACATTTTGAACTTAAATGATCATTGGTGGACACCGTACGTTTTTGCGGGTGTAGGTCTGTATCATTTCAATCCATATACGTTCGATGACACAAAAACCCGATACTTTCTGAAGCCGTTGAGCACAGAAGGACAGGGCTTCACAAGTGGAGTTGCAGATTATAAACTAACGCAATTCAGCATACCGCTTGGTTTCGGTGCAGATTACGCACTGGATGAAGATCACAGAATCGGACTGGAATTTGGCTATCGCTTGACAAGCACAGATTACCTGGACGATGTAAGTAATGTTTATGTGGACAAAACAGCTTTGGAAGCTGCACGCGGTGCGAAAGCAGCAGAACTGGCATATCGCGGTGCCGGGACATACCCGGCGGCCGGTATGGTTCGCGGGAACTCAAATGATAAGGATAAATACTATTATATGGCAGTAACCTACACTTTCCGGTTTTGGTTCGACAAGTATAAGTACACATCAGGAATTCCTTCAGGTAAAAGGGAAAAGCGTGTCGGTTGCCCTTCCACCCGTTATTAACAGCAACTTTCATGAAAGCGTAAGCGTTATTTTCGTTTGAATATGTTTAAGCGTTTGTTGTATTATTTTATCGGTCTGTTGATGTTTTCATCATGCACTCAGGACGATGTTCCTAATGATTACGGAACTTTTATTTTCTACAAGCAAACCACTTCCGGAAGCTATTCAGTCATCATTAATAATCAATATTGGGGCGATGTTCCTTATGTTGACAGAACACCTGCGTGCAATACCCAGGAAGGGTTGCGGTTAAAATTTCAGGCAGGTACATACCAGATTTCCATTCGGGACAACAATAACATTAACGTGTATGTTCCGCCGGTGTATTCCAGCATATCCGTAGGTG
>JAEZJD010000173.1 GCA_023436425.1 Bacteroidota bacterium
GTTTGGTGCCGCTGAAGAATTCAGATAAAATTCCACCACCCTGTTTTATCATTTCTTTTGCAAGACCAGCATGATCTGCCGGGTAGATTTTATCGAGCCCGTGACCGACGACGCCGACGGTTTGAAGATTATTTTTGATTGACGCTTTGTGTGCGATGGCGTCAATGCCGTAAGCCAATCCACTAACGATGATAACATCTTCAGCAGCCAAATCCTTCACGAGCTTTTCGGTGAAATGTTTTCCGTAATCGGTGTTGCTTCTGGTGCCAACGATTCCAACAATTCTCGATGCGTTCAGGTCCGCAGTGCCTTTGTAAAACAGCAAAGTGGGAGAGTCGTAACAATTAAGAAGTCGCTTAGGGTAATTATCGTCGGTAAGAAAGAAAGTCTGAATCTTATACTTCTCGATAAAGTTTATTTCATCTTCAGCTATCTTGAAATCGTCGAAGCTTTTGACTGACTTTGCACGTACTGTGCCTATTCCTTCTATTCTTTCGAGTTCAGAAAGTTTTGCTTTAAAAATGGAGGACGCATTTCCGAAATGCTGTACCAGCACCTTTGCATGTACATCGCCAATGTTGGGAACGAGCGTAAGAGCAAGCTGATAAAGCAGTTCGGAATGCATGTGCTAATATATAACGTACCAGGAGGTTACCTGGCTACAATCTTAAGCTCAGTTCTCCTGTTCGCAGCCCGTCCTTCGTCTGTTGTATTCGCCGCTACCGGTTGTGTGGCTCCGAAACCTTTAGCTGATAACCGGGCAAGTTGAATGCCTTTGCTCACTAAATAGTTCACTACCGATTTCGCTCTGTTCTCCGATAGCTTTTGATTCTCTGCAGATGTGCCTACGTTATCTGTGTGTCCTTCAATCTGAATTTTTACCGTTGGATTTTGTTGCAGCAATTCAACAACTTTGTCAAGTTCAATTTGAGACTCCGGCTTCAACTCATATTTTGAAAAATCGAAAAAGATGTTGCGCAGCACAACGGACGCGTTCACTTCAATTGGTTGTAATGGAATGTCTTTTTGGTAGGTGGAATCTGCAGACTTTTGCTTTAGCGAATAATTATCCGAATAAAACAAATACCCTTTTCTATTCACATTAAACGCATAATCTCTTCCAATGGGTAAAGTTGTTAGGTAATTTCCTGTTTCATCCGTCTGCAGTTTTGAAACTGTTTGCCCGGTGCCCAGATCAATCAGCTCAACGGAAGACGGTACTCCATTTTTTGTTTTTGCATCAAACACTTTTCCTTTCACCCACAATGTTTTTATTGGTTGCATTGATGGTCGCATCTGAAAGCTGTAGATGTCAAGCCCACCTTTAGTGTCGCTGCGATCACTTGCAAAAAACGCTGTGTTTCCATCAGCAGCAACGAATAACGTACCCTCTTCGTCGATCGTATTTATTGGATAACCAAGGTTTTCAGGTTTTCCCCATTTCCCGTCCGGCTTTTTTCTCGTAACAAAAATATCTTGTTGTCCATAGCCGGGGAGCGTGTTGGAGGTAAAGAAAAGCGTTTGGTTGTCGGCGTGAATGAACGGGCAGGCTTCGTCTCCCGCTGTATTAATTTCAGGGCCAAGATTTTCCGGCTCGCTCCATCTGCCATTCGATTGTAAATGCGACACGTAAATATCGCTGCCGCCCAATCCACCTGTGCGGCGGCTGGAGAAGTATAAGTCTCTTTTGTCGGGAGAAAGCGTTGGCTGTGAGTCCCATTGCTCCGTGTTAACGGGTTTTCCCAAATTAATAGCTTCGCTCCAACCCGTTTCGGTGAGATAAGAAATGTACAAGTCGCAACTGCCGAAACCATCCGATCTTTGGCAGCCGGCGAAAATTAACCAATTACCGTCGGGTGAAACGGTTTGCGCCCCTTCGTTATCCGGCGTATTGATGCTGCCTCTGAGCTTTACAGCCTTTTCCCAAACTCCGCCTTTTTTTACACTGCCGAAAAAATCTTCCTGACGGTAGCGATTGTCATTAACCACTCTGTTGAAAATAAATTGAGAGCCATCGATTGACATCCATGGAAAATATTCCGATTCCGCAGAATTGATATTATCGCCAAGATTCTGTGGCGAAAAAACATAGTTTTCGGAAGCATGTTTTTTCTGCCAATCAATAGCAAACTGAAAAGTTTTTTTTCTGTACTCTGCCGCTTTCCTTGTGTTTGATCCAAGATTGCTTCTGCCAAGTACTCCATTTATTTCACTGAGAGCTGTTTCAAACTGTCCCTTCCGGGCAAGGTTTATGGCATATGGCAGCCGGTAATCTGATGTGTAAGTAGCATCTATTGCAAAAGCCTGTTCATACGATTTGATGCTTTCATCAATGTTCTTCATCTGAGCGTACACGCCGGCTAAAGACAAGTAGGCATCAACATATTTGCCATCTCTTTTAATCGCTTCTCGGAAAGATTCAACTGCATCATTGTATTTGCCGTCCTGTGCTTTTTCAATTCCTTTTTCATAAGCCTCAACGGCTTTTTTGTTGACACGGGCAGGGTCGTATTGCGCAAATGAAGAAGTTGCAAAAAGGAACGAGCAAACAAGCAAAAATGAAACGCGGTTCTTCATCAGATGAAGGTAAAACTCTATAAAGAAATGCGCGGAGGCAAATTGGCTTTTAACTTTCTGTCAACCTAACTTTTACACTTGTGTACTTACGGTACGTTTATATACTTGTGTATCTGCAGCGAGAGCCGCCATTGTGGGTGTGCTTTGATGTAATCTACAATTAATGGTGTCATCTCTGCCGCTTTAGACCATTCAGGTTGCAAGTACGAAATGCAATCATTGTTCACAGTAGCCTGCCATTTTTCTGCCCAGGCAAAATCAGACCTGTTGTAGATGATGATCTTCAGTTCGTGTGCAAGCTGCAGAATCTCCCGTAATGGAGCCTTAAATTTTTTTGGTGAAAGTGTTATCCAGTTCCAATTACCGGACAAGGTCGAACTTCCGGATGTTTCCAGGTGTGTTTTTAAGCCGGCGTTTTGCAGCTTACTTGTAAATTCAGAAAGGTTGTGTAGCAGCGGCTCGCCACCAGTCACAACAACTATTTCAGCAGGCGTCTGTTTCACAATAGCTACTAAACTTTCAACGCTCGTCATGGGATGACTGCCTGCGTCCCAGCTCTCTTTTACGTCGCACCAGGTGCACCCTACATCACAGCCGCCTAAACGAATAAAATACGCCGCTCTTCCCTGATGAAAACCCTCGCCCTGCAAGGTGTAGAAATGCTCCATAACCGGTACGGTTAGCAACCGATCGTCGTTATGAACGATAGAATTACCCGAGAGAGAAGGAGTTAAATTTGTCATCACCGTATTTGCGCATCTTCAAATTACCACATTTCACTCGTAGTGCTTTAACGAACAAGCCTTGAATGTGTTTTTCAGCAATGCTGCGATGGTCATAGGTCCCACGCCACCCGGCACCGGCGTAATGTAAGAACATTTTGGAGCCACATTCTTATAATCTACATCACCTACAATGCGATAGCCTGATTTCTTGGTATCATCTTTTACCCTAGTAATTCCAACATCGATAACCACTGCCCCTTCTTTCACCATATTTTCTTTCACAAATTCTTCTCTGCCAATAGCCGCCACGATGATGTCGGCAGACAAACAAATCTCCTGTAGATTTCTTGTGTGCGAGTGGCAAATAGTTACTGTGCAATTTCCCGGATTACTGCTGCCACTCAAAAGAATGCTTATTGGTCGACCCACGATATTGCTTCTACCGATAACAACTGCATGCTTGCCTTTCGTATCCACTTTATAATGTTCTAACATCAGCATAATTCCGTAGGGAGTTGCCGGTATAAAGCTCGGTTGTCCTAAAACCATTTTGCCCACGTTGCTTGGGTGGAATCCATCAACATCCTTCGACGGATCTACTGCGCAAATGATTTCTTCTTCAGTAATGTGCTTCGGTAAAGGAAGCTGCACCAGAACGCCATCAACCTCAGGATCGGCATTTAATTCTGCAATTACATCCAGCAGTTTCAGTGCACTAATGTCTTCTTCCAGCCTTATTAGAGTTGATTTAAATCCTACTTCATTGCACGCCTTCACCTTGGAGGCGACGTAAGTTTCGCTTGCACCGTTGTTGCCTACCAGCACTGCAGCAAGGTGGGGAACAGGGTTGCCTCTTGCTGAAAGTTGCGCCACATCAAGCTTCAGCTCATCCTTGATCGCTTGTGCCGTTTCTTTTCCATTCAAAATTTGCATGCGCAAAAGTAAGTAGCTGCAGGTATTGTTCATGTGAGATAACTCACCTTTGACAATGGCTCGATGCATCAAACATGACATTTCTTATCTGCATCGGAAATACTTAGCTCCATTGCGCAGTTCGGCAGAAGCTGCCTTCACTCGCCTTCCTTAACTTAGCGGCAATACTAAGTTTAAGGCAAGTAATGAATTACATTCTTACCAGATAAGAAGATCGCCTGATTTTTAATAACTTCCTGGCCCAAACTGCTGCATGAAAAAATTATCCGTGGCCGTACTGTTGTTTACCAGTTTCCAAACTATCGCTCAAACACTGCGGGTGCCGGTGAGCAGCTCCTACACCAGAATTACTACGTACAGCAACGTTTTCAACGATGCTTTTTCCTTTGCTGCCAATCAGGGCGCTCTTGCGGGTGTATCACAATTTACCGGCGGCTTCTTTGGTGAAAAAAGGTTTTTGTTGGCGGAGCTTTCCAGTTATACTGCTGCATTTGCTGTGCCTACCTCGTCGGGAAATGTTGGGTTCAAAGCAGATTACTTTGGATCTGCAGCGTACAACGAAGCTGCAGTGTCGCTGGCTTATGCACGAAAGCTGGGGCAAAAATTAGATGTTGGCGTACAGTTTAACTACAACCATTTTAAAGTGAGCAGCTACGGGAGTGCTTCGGCAATAAATTTTGATGCGGGAATGATCGTGCACTTGACAGAGCGGTTGCATACTGGCATTCATACTTACAATCCCACTGGGGTAAAGATGGGTAAGCAAAATGAAGAAAAACTGCCGGCTATTTATTCCGCCGGAATCGGATACGATGCATCGGAGCGATTTTTCGTCGGAGCCGAAATTGAAAAAGTAGAAGATCAGCCAGTGAATGTGCATGCGGGCATGCAGTATATTTTCGATGAAAAGCTGCTTGCACGAATTGGAGTCAGTACCGCCACTTCTTCATACTATTTGGGCGTGGGTTTTCGGCTTAGCGATTTCCGGATTGATGCTACGGCGTCGGTTCATCCAAGCTTGGGCGTTACACCTGGACTATTGCTAATCTATTCAGCGAAAAAATGAAAACAATAGCTGCAATTATAGCCACGTTGTTGCTGGTGCAAATTTCTGTTGCGCAGGAGGTGCCCACGCGTACGCAGCAGCAACTGGAAAACGCAGCAGAAGCCACCGAGGATGAAGCGCAAAAAGATGACAATTATTTGCAGCAGCTTGATTTCTTTAGCAAACATCCGATCAACCTCAATACCGCTACAGCCGAGGATCTGCATCCCTTACGCATGCTAAGCGATCTGCAGATTCAAAACATTATTCAGTACAGAACCAAGCTTGGCAACTTTATTGACATGTATGAATTGCAGGCGGTTCCTACTCTTGATCTTGTCACCATTCGGCAAATTCAGCCGTATGTCTTCGTCGGACCATCGGTGACCACAAGAGAAGCTCTTTTATCGAGGTTTCGCGGCGGCGACAAAACGTTATTGGCTCGACTCACAAGAGTGTTAGAGCATCAGAAAGGATATGATACTTCGTTGAGGACTCATTACCTCGGAAGCCCAAACCAGATAATGGTGCGTTACCGATACCAGTACAAGGATTTGCTTATGTATGGAATTGTTGCGGATAAAGATGCCGGTGAACAATTTTTTAAAGGAGCTCAGAAGCAGGGTTTTGATTTTTATTCTGCTCATTTTTTTGCACGAAAACTGGGGAAGATCAAAGCTTTGGCAGCGGGGGATTTTCTCGTAAATTTTGGACAAGGCTTAATTCAATGGCAATCTTCGGCATTCGGAAAAAGTGCTGAAGTAATGTCTGTTAAACGACAGTCTTCCGTGTTGATGCCTTATCGCTCTGCAGGTGAATTTTTCTTTTATCGAGGCGCCGGTGTGACGTTTCAAAATAAAAATGTAGAAGTAACCGCGTTCGGTTCGTTTAAAAAGTTTAGCGGCAACTCCGTTGTCGATACTATTGAGCGTTTTTCAAGCTTCCAAACGTCAGGATTTTATAGAACACCCTCTGAAGTTGCGGACAGATACAATTTGAATGATGTTGCTTTTGGAGGCAATGTGAGTTACCAAACGGCGGCAGTAAAAGTTGGCTGGAATGCTGTTGCTCACAATTTTTCATCGCCGCTTCAAAAGCGGTTGGAGCCGTACAACTATTTCGCGGCTTCGGGAAAGAGAATGTTAAACACCAGCGTTGACTATAGCTTCACTTATAGAAACATTCACGTGTTTGGCGAAGCTGCCGCTGACAAAGATTTGAATAAGGCATTTGTAAGTGGCGCATTAATGAGCGTAGATCCAAAGGTTGACTTGTTCTTCCTGTATCGAAATATTTCAGCAAAGTATCAGGCGTTTTATGGTAATGCGTTTACAGAAAACACGCTGCCATCAAACGAGACCGGATTTTACACGGGCATAGCGGTACGTCCATCCATTGGCTGGCAGCTCAGTGCCTATGCAGATTTTTATCATTTTCCTTTTATCAAATATCGTGTGGACGCACCCACCAGAGGAGCCGATTATTTACTTCAGGTGAGTTATGTTCCTTCCAAAAAATCGGAAATTTTTATTCGGTACAGAAATGAAAACAAACCTTTAAATGAATCGGGAATAAACACGGTTTTTAATTACCCGGTCGATAAGGTGCGGCAGAATCTACGTTTGCATTATGCCGTGCAGGTTCATCCCATCATTACTCTGAAAACCCGACTAGAGATACTTTGGTACGATCAAAAAGCGAAAAGTGCAGAAGAAGGATTCTTGTCCTATATTGAAGCTAGCTTTAAACCTTCATATAATCTTTCTGGGAACGTTCGGTTGCAATATTTCGAAACCGGCGGATATAATAGCAGGATATATGTTTATGAAAGCGATGTTCTGTACAGCTTCAGCATACCCGCTTTTTTCGATAATGGCTTTCGGTATTACGCGAACATCAATTACGATGTCAGCAAGCATGTCTCATTTTGGCTGCGTATAGCACAAACTATGTACAACGATAAAAGTGTCATTGGCTCGGGACTGGATGAAATCACAGGCAACCGGAAGACGGATTTAAAACTTCAGGCACAGTGGCGCTTTTAAGTGACAAGCGGTAAAAAAAAGCTGATAAAAAACTCAAATGTTAATTTTTTTGCTATTTTGGGGCAGCAAATTGAGAAAAACCATTGTCTTTTATTCGAGTTTCCATTCTTGGGAAACTTAGCGGACTGGCTTTATAATCAATGCTTTTAACATTTAAACTTAACATTCACATGAGAAAATTTGTATCACTGCTCTCAGTGCTAATGCTATTTTGTGCCATAGCTTATGCACAGACCCGCGAAATCCGGGGACAGGTGACAGATGAGAATGGGAATCCCATTCCTTTTGCAAGTGTGGTCGTGAGGGGTTCCAACCAGGGTACCTCCGCGGACCAAAATGGAAACTTTACTATCAGGGCCAAAACGGGTGACGTTTTGGTATTCTCCAGCCAAGGCCGCACTACAACCGAGGTTACTGTTGGTGCAGGCCAGGTGGTTAATGCTTCGCTAGGCACTAGCACTTCCACCACACTTTCCGAAGTAGTGGTAACAGGAGCATTTAACATTAAGCGAACTGCGCGAAGCACGTCTTACAATGCCCAGGTGGTAAATGCGGAGCAACTTAATGTTATTCGGTCTCCAAATCTAAACAATGCACTCGCAGGGAAAGTTTCCGGCATACAGGTCCGGAGCCAATCTGCTGCGGCCCTTGGTCGCGCAGGAAATATCAGACTGCGCGGTGAAAATGGTTTAGGCGGTGGAGAAAACATTCTTTACGTAGCTGATGGATCGGTTATCAGTAATCCTGAAGACATTAATCTTGATGATGTAGAGAATGTAACTGTGTTGCAGGGTCCTGCAGCTGCAGCTCTTTTCGGACCACAAGGCGCTAACGGTGCTATAGTTTTGACTTTGAAAAAAGCAAGGAGAAATGCTCCCGGTATCGGAGTCGATGTTAATTTGGGAGCAACGTTCGACAAAGTTTATATTCTGCCGAACTACCAAAACTCTTACGCTGGTGGTGCAGATGCTGATTTGAGAAGATATACCTGGAAAGCAGACGACCCAATCGAGTGGAAAGCACTCGATGGCAAGTATTATCACGATTATTCGGATGATGCTTCGTGGGGTCCGAGAATGGTTGGACAGGAATACATTCCCTGGTACGCTTGGTATGGTGGACATAGCCGCTCTTACCAAACTGCATTGCTTACTCCCCAGCCTGACAATGCCCGCGACTTTTTTAATACAGGTGTTACTTTAAATAATTCTGTGGCTTTTAGCAAAGCTACTGATGGGGCGAATTTCAGAATTTCATACGGCAACATAAATACAAATGGCTTACTGCCAACAACGTCATTGAAAAGAAATACGTTGAACCTTTCCGGAAGTGCCGATTTGAATAGCCATTTTACAGTTGGAACAAACATAAACTACGTTGCCAGCAGATTGAACGGCGAAATTGATGACGGCTACTCCAACCAATCTACCGGTTCTTTCAACCAGTGGTTCCACAGAGATCTTGACATGAATATCATGAGAGAGTTGAAAGATTTGCGTACGCCAACGGGCATCTATGCCAGCTGGAACAAAGCAAATCCGGTGGGCTACAATCCGGCAGATCCTCGTAAGTTCTATGCAGGTAACTATTGGTACAATTTCTTTACATGGTTTGATCTGGTACATCAATATACCAACAGTGATAAACTCTTTGGCGACGTTTCTTTAACGTACAACATTATCAAAGGCTTGAGCTTAAAAGGTACCTTCAGAAAGAATTTGACGAATGGATGGGGCGAACAAATGTATCAATCTGAGTTATTGGAAAGTGGTCTGCAAACACAAGGAAATGAACCAAGAGCTCGTGGTTATTACTCTACTTACACGTCTAATCAAAATCAGCAGAACCTGGAGTTTTTGGCAACTTTATCAAGACAACTTGGATCTGATGTTCAGTTGAACTTCAACGCAGGTACGAACTTTTTCAGCTCAGTATACAAGGATAATTCAGGAAATACAAATCAGGGTTTGAACGTTCCCAATTTATTTACTCTTTCTAACTCCAAAAACCCTGCTTCTCAAGCCAATAATAGAATAAATTCAAAAAACAGAGCGGTATTCGGACGTGGTGATATTGGTTTTAAGAATACAATCTTCGGAGAATTTAGCTTGCGCAATGACTGGTTTTCTGCATTGCCTCCCGAAAACAATGACGTCCTTTCCAAGTCTTTCGGAGCTTCATTTGTCTTCAGCGAGTTAACCCGAGATGCCACTCCATGGCTAAGTTGGGGTAAGCTGAGAGCTTCCTGGGGTGAAATTCCTCAATCAATCGGAACTTATGCTTATCCAGGATTTCTTTATGGCGTAGGTCAATTCCAGTGGAATGGTAATTTCTTGATGGGTACGCCTGATCAATTAGTAGACTCTTCGATTCATGGTGCGGTAAAAACACAGAAAGAAATTGGACTGGAACTGAGATTTTTCCGCAACAGACTCGGTTTGACATCGACATATTGGGATGGAACGGAAAAAGATTTCCCCCAAGCCGTAAGCATCAATGGCGCCAGTGGATTTACATCGTTGCTGACCAATGCCGGCGAAATCACAAAGAAGGGTCTTGAATTCCAGTTCATGGCAAGACCTTTATGGATGAACAAGTTCCAGTGGGAGTTGAATGCGACATGGGCGAAGCTCCTGGAGCACCAGGTTGTTTCAGTTGCACCAGGGGTTGATAGAATCACTGTTCAATCTATTTGGGCAAACGCATCAGGAACCGGTAGAAACGGTACTCCATACTTAGTTCACCAGGAAGGCAAACCGTGGGGTCAGATCTATGGCAATGGTTACAAAAGAATTGACGGAAAGCCGGTGCTGAATTCAAATGGTTCTTATGTAAGTGATCCAAACACCTATTTCGGTTCGGCTGAACCTGAATTTACAGGTGGTCTTCAAAACAGTTTCCGCATTTTAGAAAATATCACACTTAACGTAAATATTGACTACCAAAAGGGTGGTAAGTTCTTCTCGCTTTCTGATATGTGGGGATCTTATTCAGGACTGACGGCTCGCACTGCAACAATCAACGACAAGGGCAATCCGATCAGGGACGCCGTTGCAGATGGAGGTGGTGTGCACGTATTCGGGGTAGACGCAACCGGTAAGCCCGTAGATTATTACGTCGAAGGACAGTCTTACTTCCACAACTTGTATGACTTAGGCGCATTCGATGAGTTCGTATACGATCTGACTTTTGTGAAATTACGCGAGCTTTCAATTGGATATAATATTCCGGTGAACAAAATTGGTGTGTCCAAATGGGTCAACAGAGCCAACTTCAGCATCGTGGCAAGAAACCCATTGTTGATTTACGCAAAGACCGCTGATATTGATCCTTCTGAAGTTAGTTTGATTTCAGGTGAAGCTGGTCAGTTGCCTGGCACACGCGGCCTGGGATTTAACCTGAAAGTGGGATTCTAATTCATTAAATTTTAATTCATTAGTATGAAAAAATATCTTTTAGTTTTTATCCTGCCGCTGGTTATAGTGATGTCCGGCTGTGATAAATACAAGGACTTTGGGACCACGAACATAAATCCTAATGGTTCCACAACACCAATCGTGGGTGCCTTGTTAACAAACGTGGAATCACAACTTGGCGGTTTTGCAGCGAACCTGCGTGGTGGATTGTATGCACAATACTTTTCTGAAACGCAATACACTGATGTTTCCATTTACAGCAATCCTCAGTTAGATTTTAATACAATCTACTCAGGCCCTCTGTATGATTTGGAAAACATAAAAAAACAAAACGTAAGCATCAATCAAACTGCTGTTGCTACCATTTTGCAACAATATATTTTCTGGACCGTTACGGATAGATGGGGAGACGTTCCTTACAGCGAAGCGCTTCAAGGAAACCCCACTCCCAAGTACGACAGACAGGAAGATATATACAAAGGAATGATCAGCAAACTCAAAGCAGTTGTTGATCAATTTGATGCTACCTCACCTATTACCGGAGACATCATTTATAACGGCAATGTTAGTGCATGGAAAAAACTTGCTAATACCTTACGCATGGGAATGGCGCTGCGTTTGTCCAAGCGTTTCCCTAGCCCAACAGACTATGCGGCTACGGAATTTAAAGCAGCATTGAACCACTCAGCAGGCGTTATTGCAACCAATGCTGACAATTTTACCGTTAATTATCCTGGAGGCAACTTTCAAAACCCTTGGTATGCCACGTACAACGGCCGTAAAGACTACGCGGAAAGTGCGCCGATGGTAACTTTGTTGACATCGCTTAGCGATCCACGCCAAACCGTTTACGGAACATCAAACATTGGCGTTCCATATGGTCTGGTGAGATCAAAAGCTGAGGCATTCACCGGAGCAAATCCTAACTGGTCCTATATTCTGCAACCACAATGGAGACAAGATAACAGCCCGCTTGTAATTTACAGTGCCGCAATGGCCACATTAGCAAGAGCTGAAGCTGCAGATTACGGATGGACTACTGAAAACCTCACGACCGTTTACAGAAACGGAATTACTCTTTCTTTTGAACAGTGGGGCTTGCCTGCGCCTTCTGCTTCCTATTTCACACAAGCTGGGGTGGCGTTGACTGCTCCACAAGGCACCGGTGCTAATTTGAAGCAAATCGCCATTCAGCGATATATTGCCAGTTACCCTAATGGAACTGAAGGGTGGAGTATTTGGAGAAAAACAGGCTACCCTGTATTAACTCCGGCACCTGATGCGGTAAATTCCGGAGTCGGCATACCAAGAAGATACACCTACGGATTAGGTGAATATGGAACAAACAAAGAAGCTACAGATGCAGCAGCAGCTGCAATAGGTGGAGACAAAATGAACACCAGAGTTTGGTGGGATAAATAATCATGCAATCAAAAAAAATATTATGAAATTTAAATTCATTCAACTCTCGGCGGTGCTTGCAATAGTATCGAGCCTCTTTGTTACCGGGTGCATCAAAAATGATGTGGAACCGGTAGGTGACGCAGGCCGACCATTTCTCAAAATCCTGGAATCACCAGAGAACAAGCTATTTTTTGAACCGTTTAGCGGGACCCGGACAGTTAACCTACTTAGCATAAGGAGAGATGCAAATAGTAACGCAGAGTTAAACAAGCCGGTTACCATTACTGTGCGATTGGATACGGCTGCGATTAGGGCCTACAACACGGCACATAGTGAAAGCTTCAAATTGCTGCCTGATAGCTTGTATACCATAACAGGACCTGGAATCACAAAAACGGGCAATCTCACCTATCAAGTTGCTTTTGCTCCTGGCGAGTTTGCAAAAGATTTCCAAATTAGTCTTAATGGTTCCAAGTGGAACCTCTCTGAAAAGTATGCAATGCCTTTGTTAATTACTGATGCCGGTGGCTTGACCATTAGCAACGATATGGACAATGCCATTGCGCTCATCAGCATAAAAAACAAGTGGGACGGTCAGTACCAAATAACAGGGACCATGGTTGATTTAACGAATGCTGCGCTTACGGGTGCTTATCCATCCGACTTGGTGTGGGATCTTGTAACCAGTGGACCGAACCAGGTCACGGTTTGGGATAATGTATACTTGGGAATCCCGGGCCATATCATCAGCAGCTCAGGATCTCTCAGCTATTATGGATCTTTTGGCTTGGTAGTAAACATTGATCCTGTTACTAACAAGATTACGAGCGTCACCAATTACTATGGGCAGCCCGCCGGAAATGGTCGTTCTGCAGGTTTAGATCCGACAGGAGCTAACTACTATGACCCTGCTACAAAAACTTTCCACATTAAATACTTCATGTACCAACCGGGATCTACGGTTCGTACGACATTCGACGAAACCTGGAAATATATTGGTCCACGTTAGGAAATAAAACTTATGATGTTGCTTAGAGGCTTTCTGAAAAGAAGGCCTCTTTTTTATCTGTACATTTGCCGCTTACTTTCAACATTATGGATCAACAACAACAGCAAAATCAAATTAACATTGAAATATCAGAAGAGGTGGCGGAAGGCAGCTATGCTAACCTCGCTATCATCACGCACTCACACGCCGAATTTGTGATAGATTTCGTGAATGTGATGCCCGGCACACCTAAGAGCAAGGTAAAATCGAGGATCATTTTTACTCCGCAACATGCAAAGCGCTTTATGAAAGCGCTGATTGAAAACATCAACCGCTACGAAGCGGCAAATGGCACCATTAAGGATCTGGAAGACATACAAATACCAATGACGTTTGGTGGTCCTGCAGCGCAAGCATAAAAGAAGTGTGTAATTTCTAGTTTGTAGTTCGCCTTAGTCATTATAACCGGAAACTCACAGCCCGAAACTGAAAACTCTGAACTCATAATATTCCTTCATCGGCAAAGCTGAAGTAACTGTCCTCGCTTACAATAATGTGATCAAGAACCCGGATGTCCAGAAACTTTGCCGCTTCTTTTATTTTGGTTGTAAGTTCTTCATCCTGCCTGCTCGGCTTTGCGCTGCCTGATGGATGATTGTGGCAAAGAATCAAACTTGTAGCATCGTTCTCCAATGCACGCTTCAAAATCACTCGCGGATCAGCAACAGTACCTGTGATGCCTCCTTCGCTAATTATCTGGAAATGATTGATTTTATTGGCTCTGTTCAGAAACAGAACAGCAAATACCTCGTGCCGGTGATCTTTCAGCAGTGATTGCAGATAAGCAGCTACTTCTTTGCTTTCTTTCACGATCGGCTTTTCGAACGCTGCCAGGGCTTGTCGGCGCCTGCCCAACTCCATTGCCGCCACAATGCTGACTGCCTTTGCCTCACCAATTCCTTTAATCTTCATCAGCTCCTTCACCGTGAGCTTTCCCAGCTCGTTCAGATTGTCTTTGCTTACCCGAAGCACTTCCTGCGCCAGTTCCACCGCGCTTTTATCCTTGCTTCCATGGTTGATAAGAATGGCAATAAGCTCAGAATTACTTAGTACAGAAGCCCCTTTCAATAGTAATTTTTCCCTTGGGCGGTCGTCTTTTGCCCATTGTTTAATGGAGTACTTCTGCTCTTGCATTGCCCAATTATAGAAATTATTTTCGTCATCCGTCAATATTCTTTTGAAAACTTAAATCCTGACTTATGAGAAAAAATTCTACACCTGCTATCGGGGCTTTTCATCCCTTTATCTTCATGTTGCTCGTTTATGTAATTTCTCTTTTTTTGAGCGTCTATGTATGCCGCTTTGTTTATTACAGCGTTCATTCAGACGGATCTGATCTGTCTTCCGTAAATGCTAAGATGGAGCATGCTACTGCGCTGAAATAATTTGCAGGCTGAAGTACTGTAAAGTTTATCTTCGCCGCACCGAAGAGAATCCGTCTTTGGACATCAACCCGCAATACTTCAGCCATGACTCCTTCTGCCAAGATTTTTGCAGGCACAGGCTCTGAACAACTGGCCCGTCAAATATGCAAAAGCTACGGAACAAAACTGGGCAAGATTAATATTCAGAAATTCAGTGATGGCGAGCTGCAGCCCATTTTTCTGGAAAGCGTCAGAGGCGATTTCGTTTTTCTTGTTCAAAGCACTTATGCCCCTTCCGATAACCTGATGGAATTGCTGCTGATGATTGATGCAGCAAAGCGTGCTTCAGCCAATAGAATCATTGCTGTCATGCCATATTATGGTTATGCACGTCAGGATAGAAAAGACCGTCCGCGAGTAGCTATTGGGAGCAAATTGGTAGCAAACATGCTTGTGGCGGCTGGTGCCGATCGTGTTATAACCATGGACCTTCACGCTCCACAGATTCAGGGGTTTTTTGATATACCTGTTGACCACCTTGACAGTTCGGCTGTTTTTATACCTTATATAACACAACTAAAACTCGAAAATCTTACCTTCGCCGCCCCCGACGTGGGAGCTACCAACCGCATTAGGGAAATAGCCAGTTATTTTGAAGCTGAGATGGTTATTTGCGACAAACATCGCAAACGTGCCAACGAAATAGCAAGCATGGTAGTGATTGGTGATGTCGCCGACAAAGACATAGTGTTGATTGACGACATATGTGATACAGGTGGTACCCTGGCAAAAAGTGCAGCTCTTTTAAAAGATAAAGGTGCAAGAACCGTAAGAGCCTTGATTACGCATCCGGTACTTAGCGGCAAGGCTTACGAGAACATTGAAAACAGTGTGTTGGAGGAAGTGGTGGTTTGCGATACAATTCCTCTTCGCGGTAAGAGCTCAAAAATTCACGTGATTACGGTAGCCGAACTTTTTGCAGTAGCCATCCGGAATGCATATGAAAACAAAAGCATCAACAATTTGTTCATTCATTCGCAAATGCGGGATCGATAATTGAAAATTTTCCAGTTTGAACAGCTGGTGAAATGAAAACTTCGACACGCACAAATTAAACTCAAAACAAAAAACAATAAATAATGAAAACAATTACAATCGAAGGACAACTGAGGACCGAACACGGGAAGGCAGCCACCCGTCAACTTCGCTCTCAGCAATTGGTGCCTGGTGTAATTTACGGGGGTGCACAGGAAGTCAACTTCTCTGCTCCTGCAAAGGCTTTTAAGCCTTTGGTTTACACACCAAATTTCCAGTTAGCAGAGGTAATGGTTGATGGCAAAACTTATCGCTGCATCTTAAAAGATTTGCAGTTTGACAAAGTTTCTGATGAATTGATCCATGTGGATTTACTTGAACTGGTGGAAGACCGTAAAGTAATCGCTTCCATTCCGCTCAAATTCGTTGGAGCCGCCACCGGTGTAAAAGCCGGCGGACGTTTGGTTCCGAAGATGAAATCTTTGAAGATCAAAACGTATCCAAAATACCTGAAAGAACAAATAGAAGTAAATATTGAAAACCTCGAAATTGGTGGAAATATTCGTGTGGAAGATGTGAAAGATGAGAATTACGAAATACTAAACTCGCCGAGGATTCCGATTGTTTCTGTAGTTACTACTCGCCAGCTTCGCCAGGAAGAAGCAACTGCAGCACCTGCTGCCGGTGCCGCGCCTGCCGCCGCAGCTGCTCCGAAGGCACCTGCTGCAAAGAAATAACGGGAATAAAGTTTTTTAAACTCATAGGATTGCGCTTCGCAATCCTATTTTTTGTTCCTGCATGTAAGTCCATTGGTTAATTCGTACTAACCTTTGCAAAAATCTTCAACTTTTGGTTAAATTCCTTTTGGTTGGACTCGGCAACATTGGCGCCGAGTATGCCCACACTCGTCACAACATTGGATTTGATGTAGTAATGGCTTTTGTATCAAAACACGGTGGGCAATTCTCGAACGACCGGTATGCCTACACTTCAAAGTTTAAGTGGAAGGGAAAAAGCTTTGTCTGCATTTGCCCGACAACATACATGAATCTCAGCGGTAATGCCGTTAAATATTGGATGGACAAAGAGAAGGTGCAGCTGGAAAATATCTTAGTGGTTGTGGATGATGTGGCGCTGCCGATAAGTAAAATTCGGATTCGTCCCGGCGGTAGCGATGCTGGGCACAATGGACTAAAAAGCATTCAACAGATAATTGGCACTACGGAATACGCAAAACTTCGGTTCGGCATTGGCAACAATTATCCTAAAGGCATGCAATCACAATTTGTTCTCGGCAAATGGCTGAAGGATGAAGAGCCACTGGTGAAAAAGAAAATAGATTTGAGTGTGAATGCTATTGAAAGCTTTGCAGTAGAAGGTATTTCTGCGGCTATGAATAAATTCAATAATCTTGAAATTACGCTTGAGGAATAAAACAAATTTATTTACTTTGAAGTCCACCTACCTTGTTTCAAGGATCAAAATCCAATTTTTCCTTTGTAATTCCTGAATATTAGGGATCAACGATTTCACCATGTGAAATAAGTATCCTTCAATATTTACAACTAAGTATAAACCATCTGTATGAAGATTTTTTGCGTAGGCCGTAATTATGTTGACCATGCGAAGGAGTTAGGAAATGACGTACCGGACGAACCAGTGATTTTCATGAAGCCGAAAAGCGCTTTGCTTCAGCCGCACACACCTTTTTACTACCCTGAATTCACAAACGAATTACATTACGAATGTGAGTTGGTGCTGCGCATTTCTAAGAACGGAAAATACATCCAGGAGAAGTTTGCAAACAAATACTACGATGCAGTGACCGTTGGGATCGACTTTACTGCCCGAGACATTCAGGATGAACTAAAAAAGAAGGGATTGCCCTGGGAAAAAGCCAAAGCATGGGACAATTCTGCTGCCGTTGGCAAATGGTTGCCGCTAAACACCATTAGAGATAAAAGCGATATTCCTTTTGGTCTATACAAAAACAAAGAGCTTGTTCAGCAAGGTACTTCAGCAGATTTGATATTCGAATTCGACTACCTCATCTCCCATATTTCAAACTATTTTTCTATCAACATTGGCGATCTTGTTTTCACCGGCACACCAAAAGGCGTTGGTGAAGTGGTCGTTGGTGATGAAATAGAAGCATTCATCGAAAAAGAAAGTTTGCTTGAGCTTGAAATAAAGTAGCTTTTGTCCCCGCAACGCATCTCATTCTCTGGCTTTGTTAACCTGTCTGTTTCTTAATTTGCGGGCGAATGGATCGTGAACTTCTCCTTAAGGCATACAGATTAATGTACAGCGTCAAAGAGATGGCGGAAACGTACGAAGCCAACCGGCAGATTACAAAATATGTACACTCAACGTCCAGAGGTCACGAAGCCATTCAGCTTGCCACAGCTTTTCAATTGCAACCACAAGATTGGGTAAGTCCCTACTACCGGGATGAAAGTCTTCTACTCGGCATGGGCTGGTCACCTTATGAATTAATGCTGCAGTTGCTCACGAAGGCCGATGACCCGTTCACCGGTGGCAAAAGTTATTATTCACATCCAAATTCAAGAGAAGAACACAGGCCGAAAATCATTCATCAAAGCAGTGCAACAGGCATGCAGGCCATACCTACTACAGGTGTGGCACAGGGAATTCAATATTTGTCAAAGGTTTCGGAGGCATCAAATCGAAACGCTACTAACGCGATTGTTGTTTGCTCGCTTGGCGATGCATCAGTCACGGAAGGCGAGGTTGCCGAGGCGCTGCAGTTTGCGGTATTAAAACAACTGCCCATCATTTATCTGGTGCAGGACAATGACTGGGGCATAAGTGTATCTGCAGAAGAAGGCCGTGCAATGGATGCTTACGAGTATGCAGCAGGATTTAAAGGGTTGAATAGAATAAGAGTTGATGGAACGGATTTTTTCGAGAGCTACAAAGTAATGCAGCAGGTAATTAAAGATGTTCGGCAACATCGCCGACCGTGGCTCGTGCAGGCAAAAGTTAGTTTGCTAAACCATCACACAAGCGGCGTTCGAAAAGAATTTTACCGCACAGCCGAAGATTTGGAAAAACATGCCGGCTCCGATCCTTTGCCCAAGCTTCGCAAAGCAATAGTTCAAGAATTTGGGGATGAATATTTAAGGCAACTGGAAGATGATGTTGCTGGCGATATTAAACAAAAGTTTGAAGAAGCAGTTGCTGCGCCCGAGCCCGATCCATCAAGAGTTTCCGATCACGTTTTTGTTGCCACACCAATTACGGAAGAAAAAGGAGAAAGAGCTCCGGCAAAGAGAGAGAAAGTAATCATGGTGGATGCAGCGCTTTTTGCCATCCGTGAACTGATGGAAGATCATCCTGAATGTTTGCTCTATGGTCAGGATGTGGGAAGAAGACTTGGTGGTGTTTTTCGCGAAGCAGCAACACTTGCAGAAAAGTTTGGAGATAATCGTGTATTTAATACTGCCATTCAGGAGGCGTATATTATTGGTTCTACTGTAGGCATGAGTGCAGTCGGTTTGCGACCGATTGTTGAAGTACAATTCGGTGATTATATCTATCCAGGGTTTAACCAGCTCGTATCAGAAATTTCGAAATCGTGCTATCTCTCCTGTGGAAAGTTCCCCGTGTCGACCGTTATTCGTGTGCCGGTTGGCGCATACAATGGCGGCGGTCCGTATCATAGCGGGTGTGTTGAAACGACGATACTGAGCATCAAAGGAATTAAGGTGGCATATCCATCGAATGCAGCAGATATGAAAGGATTAATGAAAGCTGCTTACTACGACCCAAATCCGGTTGTAATGCTGGAGCATAAAGGATTGTACTGGAGCAAAGTTGCGGGAACGGAAGATGCGAAAACAGTTGAGCCATCCCGCGATTATGTGCTGCCTTTAGGAAAAGCAAACATAGTATTGAAAGCAGATGATGATGCTGTAGCAAATGGCGAATCTGCTTGCGTCATCACCTACGGTATGGGAGTTTATTGGGCCAAAGCAGCAGCAAAAAACTTCGCTGGCAGAATTGAAATAGTCGATTTGCGCACGTTATATCCTCTTGATGAAGACCTTATCTTTTCAACTGTAAAAAGACATGGACGATGTTTGCTGTTGACTGAAGAGCAGCAAAACAATTCGTTTGCAGAAGCATTGGCGGGCAGAATATCTAAAGCTTGTTTTCGGTGGTTGGATGCTCCGGTTGAAGTGTTGGGTGCTTTGAACCTGCCGGCCGTGCCGCTTAACATGGGGTTAGAAATTGCCATGCTGCCCAATGCAGAAAAAGTGCGGCAGCGGTTGGAGCTACTTTTGCAGTATTGATATATGGATCAAAACTGGGGTAAATACATCATTTTCTTTGGTGCGCTTGTAATAATAGTCGGACTACTCATCTACTTTTTTCATGACAAGCTGCATTGGATTGGACGACTGCCTGGCGACATTCGTGTGGAAAAAGAAAATTTCCGCTTTTACGTTCCAATTACAACAATGATTTTGTTGTCGCTGCTGCTGACGGCGGTTGTTACCTTATTTAGAAGGTTTCTATAGATCATCAAACTTTTTGTTAACTCACTCTATTCCATCCGCTTACCCCACCTGATTAACGTACCTTTGCCGCCGCATTATGGAAATCAGAAACATCGCAATCATCGCCCACGTTGACCACGGAAAAACTACTCTTGTTGATAAGATTCTTCACGCCACCAAAGTGTTTCGCGATAACCAGGAAACCGGTGAGCTGATTATGGATAGCAATGATCTTGAAAGAGAAAGAGGCATTACCATTTTCAGTAAGAACGCAGCAGTAGTCTACAAAGGAGTTAAGATAAACGTTATCGACACCCCCGGTCACGCCGACTTTGGCGGTGAAGTGGAACGTGTGCTGAAAATGGCTGATGGTGTGTTGTTGCTTGTTGATGCTTTTGAAGGCCCGATGCCGCAGACTCGTTTTGTTTTGCAAAAGGCGCTGCACCTGAACCTTAAGCCGATCGTTGTCATCAACAAAGTGGATAAGCCGAACTGTCGCCCCGACGAAGTGCACGATGCTGTTTTTGAGTTATTCTTTAACCTTGATGCAACAGAAGAACAACTTGATTTTCCGACGTACTATGGCTCCGGAAAGAATGGATGGTTCAATGACAGTCTTGAACAAAGCGCCGATATCACTCCTTTGTTGGATGGAATCTTAAAGTATGTTCCGCCTCCCAAAGTTTCGGAAGGTCCGTTGCAAATGCAAATCACATCTCTTGATTATTCTTCATTTCTCGGTCGAATTGCCGTTGGCAGTGTTGCCCGCGGGGTAATCAAAGAGAATCAGCAGATCGCATTAATGCAAGACGATGGTGCTGTAAAAAAGCAAAGAGTACGTGAACTGTACGTTTTTGAGGGCATGGGCAAAAAGAAAGTGAGCGAAGTTTTTGCGGGCGATTTGTGCGCTGTTGTCGGTCTCGAAGATTTTAATATCGGAGATACAATTGCCGATGTGGAAAATCCCGAAGCGCTGCCAAACATCAGTGTGGACGAACCGACAATGAACATGCTTTTTTCTATTAACAACTCTCCATTTTTTGGTAAGGATGGAAAGTTTGTTACCTCGCGTCACTTACGCGATCGCCTGATGAAAGAAACTGAAAAAAACCTGGCGTTGAAGGTAGAAGATACGGACAGCGCAGACAGCTTTATGGTGTATGGTCGCGGCATTTTGCACCTTGGAATTTTAATTGAGACCATGAGAAGGGAAGGCTACGAGTTAACGATCGGTCAGCCGCAGGTGATTACCAAGGAGATAAACCACCAGAAATCTGAACCTTTCGAACTGCTTGTTGTAGATGTTCCTCAGGAGTATTCTTCGAAGGTGATTGATATGGTTACACGCCGAAAAGGTGAGCTGCATGTAATGGAAACGAAAGGAGACATGCAGCATCTTGAGTTCGAAATACCTTCTCGCGGTTTGATGGGTTTGCGTACCCAAATGCTCACCAACACTGCTGGTGAAGCTGTGATGAATCATAGGTTCATTGATTATAAGCCATGGAAAGGTCCGATTCCCGGGCGCAACAATGGCGTGTTGGTGGCTAAGGACGCCGGAACTACCACAGCGTACTCCCTCGATAAACTTCAGGACCGGGGATATTTTTTCGTTGACGCCGGAGAAGAGGTTTACAAGGGAATGATCATCGGTGAAAACAACAAACCCGGTGACATAGTTGTAAACTCAAATGAAGGTAAAAAGCTCACCAACCACCGCGCAAGTGGAAGCGATGCGGCAACTAACATTCAGCCAAAGCGGGAGATGAGTCTGGAAGAATGCATGGAATACATTCAGCAGGATGAGTGCATAGAAGTAACGCCGAACAACATCCGTATGCGCAAGGTAATTCTTGACGAAGAGGAAAGGAAAAAGCAGCAGAAGAGGCTTAGTGCCGAAGCAGTTTAGCATCTTGTTAAAAATAAAAATGCCAGCCACTCGTTAGTGGCTTTTCTTTTGATATTAATTAACGTCGCATCTAAACGATCATTATGATGCTGAATAAAGTATTGCCGTTCATTTTGCTCGGATTTGGGCTTTGGACCTGCAATCTCATAGAAGGAAAGCCTGAAGACAAAAAGCTTCCAAAAAAAATGTCGTATTCCTACGAGTGTGTAGACAGCACTGTGAGCGAAAGTTACACAAGCAAAACAATTAGGAAAGCTTCAGACATAATTCGCGACATAACTGTGGATGAAGACCGGATTACTGACGAACTGCAAAACGAATACGGCGATCAGTTTCACCAGGATGCGATCGAAACGAAAACCTTCACACTGGTGAACAATCCGCAAATATCAGAGCAGCTAACAAGGATCATGAACGATCTGCTGCGTGTGCGGGAAAAACCTTCTAAGATTAAATACTCAATCTACCTGCTCGACGACAGTCAGATCAATGCTTTCACTTTTGGCGGGCATATTTATGTAACGAAAGGCATGCATGACAAATGCAAAGACAACACGGCATTGCTTTATTCGATTATCGGTCACGAGATCGGGCATTCAGAAAAAGGTCATATCAAAAAAACTATTCAGGAAATGATGTTTTCTGAAAAGGTTTTCGGTCAGGAAAATGGACTGGAGATTTTCCAAATAAAAAGGTTACTCACCGCAAGTTTCAACCAACGTAATGAACTGGAAGCAGATTATTACGGAACTGATTTGACGTATAGTTTAAACCAGGATATTTGTTCCGCCGTATCTTTTTGGCAGGAGATGGCAAAAAGTGAAAATCAATATAGCAAGCTAGAAGATTTTTTTAGGACGCATCCTTTTTCTGCCTTGCGTGCACGATGTTTGAAAGATCACATCTGGACAAATTTTCACAAAGATTGCGCTGCTCATTAATTTTAAAATCAATTTTGTGCAATGAACTTTCGGATTATTTTTCTTGTTTATTGTTTAATGTTGATCACATTTGTTTCAAGTGCACAGTGTTCTGTATGCACACGTACAGCGCAGCAAATGGGCGAAAAGCCTGCTAAAGGCTTAAACGCAGGCATCCTTTACCTTGCTGCCACACCACTAGCGATTGCAGGCTTTATTGGCTATAGATGGTGGAGAAAAAACAAAGAGGATTAAATACCAAGTTGCTCTAATACCTTCCTTTCCGGTGTAGCAGGATACGTCTGTTTAAATATTTCAAAGCTTGCTCTGCCGAATTCTTCCCATTTATCTTGATTTTTCCATGCTCGTTCAAGCACATCGCGTATTTGTGCAATTGACGCGTTTTCAGCAACAAATCCATTTATATTTTCCTGTACCCATTCGGGCAAATCGCCTACATCGCTCACCACAACAGGCCTGCTCATTGCCATCGCTTCGGCAACACTCAAAGGCATGGCATCAACATGTGTTATTTGCAACACCAAATTGGCCGTCTGCAAAACTTCCCGGACGTTCGTGGTTTGACCTTTTAATAATATCTTTTCCGAAAGGTGAAAACGATCAATTAACGCCTGCAAATCAGTTTTGTCGGGGCCTTCTCCATACAAATGCAGTGTCCAGCTTCTGCTTTTCCAGTTGTCGGAAGCAAGCGCAATAATAAGATTGTCCTGTGCTTTTCTGCTGACATCTAATGCGGCCAACACTACGAACACAGGCGATGTATTTCGCGGATATTCAGTGATGCGCGAAGGTGAGGGGAAAGTTATCGGATTGGTGAGAATATCTGCATGACTAACTGTTACGTGCAGCTGTTGTTCTAAATAAGTTTTGATTCGTGCGGATGCAAACAGATTTTTCGATGAATGAGAGATCCATCTCTTCATGTGCAAGGTCTTTAGGCGAGAAAACCTTTCCGAAGAATTGTAATTGTGAAACAGTAACGCATACTCCGGCAGCCGTTTAAATAAGTTTTTCCATTGCCAAGTGTAAACTTCGAAGCCGCCCAGGTTCACGACGACGAAATCGTATGATGCAAATGGAATGTCATTCATAATTTTTGACGCTTTCCATTTCGATATTTTATACTGTAGCCGCTGAAATATAGAAGCCTTTGCCCTGCCATCATTCGGAAGCAGATGTACCACGCAGCCGCAGTTGCGCAGTCGTTGAATCTTTTCTTCTTTTTCCTTCCAGTTGTAGACTGCGCATCCAACTTTGTAATTGTTTTTTGCTGCATACACAGCCGTATTAAACCACAGTTCCTCACTGCCGCCCCATGCAGCCC
>JAEZJD010000180.1 GCA_023436425.1 Bacteroidota bacterium
TACATATTCATTGCAGGGTTTGGGTTCGGTCCTTCAGTATAACTCGGCAACCAATCAGCATCGCCGGCAGTGTTGCTGTTGCCGTCTGCATCTCCCAATCGAATCGCTGTTTCAGGCCTCCAGTAGAAATAATGATATTTTGCTTCGAAAGTTCCACTAATTGCATCAGCCATTGCAGTGTGTAGCAATGCAAAAAGTCGTGCAGTTTTCCATGCGTCTACTTTCTTAGAACTGACGACGTTCCGGGCAAAACGGTTCCATCCTATGGAAGACCTTTCCACCCAAAATCTGCCAATTTCATCTTCATCGGCGCTGCGGTTGTGATTGATGCGAGCACCTTTTGATTTGACCTCGTTGAAGTCGTTTAGATACTCAATTGAATTAATCGAATAAGGCGCAACGGGTCTGAATTGGCTGTTGCTTTCCGTTACAAACGGAGCCATTTGCGTTCCCCATTGATGCAGTGCTTTTACGGGAGGCATTCCAGGCAAGCTAAAGGGTAGCGTTGAACGGTATTCGCCGGGAGCGACACCATCTGGCTGGGCGATTTGCACATTAGCAGCAAGAAAATTATCGGTGGAACGATTAGCAATTATTGCATCGGCTGCCTGTTTTCCCAGTTCTAATCCAAGCTGCTTGCTTTCTCCATCTGGGATTGTCAGGAGACTTTGACTGTACCAGCCATCCAATTGGCTGAGATTAGGAAAGGTGAAAGAAGGGTTTGCACTTGGCAGATTCATGCCTTTAATGGTCCAATAAGCAGCACTTGCGATCGCTGCATTGGGATCGGCATTTTTCTCATGGACATTCTTTAAAGCATACGTTTCGAATTTAGGCTTGATTGAATTCAATGCATCATGTACTGCAATTTGAATAATGGCGAAAAAGCGTGCCTGCGCCGGAGGAGAAACAGGTACGTCCATCACCTGCGATGCTTTTTCATTCCAAAACATTACCATGTCGTTTTCGACAAAACCTTTCTGAGACAGTGCATTCGCTGCGGCAGATGATATGTTGAGATCTGCGGTTTCGGTCGAAATATCTTTTTTGCACGACAAAACGAATAAGGCGATAACCAGAAATGCTGGTGTCAAAGAGAAAATACTTGCTTTCATATCGAATGGCTTTGATGTGTTAAATAAGGGCGTGAAGTTCTCGCCGTGAAACGCGGAACAGGTGGTAAAAAAGCGACATTCTGAAAAAGTGACGAAGTCGCAATGGGTGGAGCGGCGTTATTTGTTTAAGCCAAGCCTTCTTTCAAGAGCACCTGATTCAGCGCTGAACAGTTCATTAGGCGCTGAACCGGCGAATTCCTTGTAATCTTTCACAAGGTGTTGGTAGTCGTGATAATCGTATTCTACAGCGACACGCAACCAATCGACGTGCGGATGTTTTAATTTAAAATCGTATGACTGCACAAACCGGGAAATACGTGTAAACAGTTTCGGCGATACTCCAACCTGATTGTTTGCTTTGCGCTCGAACTGCCGTTGAGATAAGCACGCTTCTTTTGCAAGCCAGTCCACCGAATAGTACGTCGGCTGCCGGAACATGACTCTGAAGATTTCATCTGCAGGTGTTTCTTCTACCTTTTGGCGATGATGTACGTCTGTCAAAAAATTCTCAATGAGATTGATCATTTCATGATAATGCATGCATTCCCGCAGACTTTCAGTTAGCGCCTTTGCCTGTTTAGGAAAAACGTCTTCTAAGTCGACGAAGGAGTTCCGTAACTCATATGCGGGTATACCGGTGAGACGGTACAAAACGCCAGGTAAAAAGACAACTTGTATCAACAGAAAATCTGAACTGCCGCTGTATCGGTTAATTCTTTCTGTGTATTGTCCTGTGATAACTGAGCGAGGTTTTTCAATGGTACAACCGGCCGATGGCAGTTCGGTACGTTCATAGCCACGAATGTAAAAAGCCATGCACTGCTCCGGGCGGGTTGGGTACGGTTTAGCTGTGATTGTGAGATGATCAGGAATGATAAAATGGCGGACCCTGTACACTTGTACAACGTGTTGAAGTTGTGGGCTGGGGTAGCAGTCTTTGAATATCACAAAGCTTGTTTTCGCGTACTCTTAAAATTAATCATTTTCAAGAGACTGCTAAAATGCACACCCACATTGTATTTCAGTCTAAGTAAATTTTTCAGTTGCGCCATTCTTCTCACCGGGTGGTTTCGGATGAGAATACGTTGTAGATTTGGAAAAAACCGGTGGAGGTAAACACTGACTATTTCTGATCCGCCGATCAACGCTTCGGATTGACGCTTTGCAATTGCGATTATTATTTTTTCTGCACAAATAGAGACGTCCATACCTTTTTCATTGACGGAAAGGTTTTTTTCCCGCGCCTTACCATCTGTCGTCAGGCTGTTGAGAATGATCTGGGTCTTGACGAAGCCAGGAATGACAATTGAAACATCTATTCCGCGGGAATGAACTTCTGCCCGCAGCGATTCGAAGAAACCATGCAATGCATGTTTCGAAGCAGAATACGAGGAAAGCTTTGGAACTCCGTACTTGCCAGATAAGCTACTCACGACCACAATGTGACCTGAACGCTTTTCAAGCATCGCGGGCAGCACTGCTTTTGTAAGCGCCACCGGACCGAAGTAATTGGTTTCCATTACCACTCTGTCAACCTCTGGTGAGGTACCCTCCACAAGCGCTCTTGCCGCAACTCCTCCATTATGAATCATAATGTCAATTCTTCCCCACTTGCTTAGAGCTTCGTTAGCTTTCTGCTTCAGTTCTGAGGACAATGAAAGATCAAGCGGTAAAATGTGCACATTGTCCTCACTGGTGCATCGGGCTTTCACCTGCGCTAGCCGTGTTGAATTTCGTGCCGAGATAATGATCTTTGCACCCTGGCTGTCAAAAGAGTAAACCAAGGCTTCGCCGATACCTGATGAGGCACCTGTGATCCAAACTACTTTGTTCCAGAAAACAGGTTGCATCTTAATCAAGTTTTCTGGAGTAGAAGCGGATGTTCCAATCACTTTTGCTAAGAAGCAAGGCGAGTAGCCAGCAGTGGTAAGCGATAGACTTCAAGATCTTGCTCATGATCGTTGGTTTTGGTCAAATATCTACTCCTTTGACTGTGCCGCATAATTGACATTCGCAAATGCTTTTGCTTTTTTTGCAGAAAATACTAAATCGGTTTTGCGGCGTGTGGGATTTGTTGGTAAGTACCTTTATAGAAAGTTTGTCGTCAATAGAAAATCTGGAGGTAAACGCAAAACCAAATCTTCTCAATGTTTTTTATGAAACGGATAATATTTATTTTATCGATTTTTTCCTTCTCCTGTTCCGCAAGCAAAAATTTTCGGAACAGCAATATTCCAATAGTCGTTTGGCAGCCTTCGCACCAAACGGACACCGGTCAGGATTTCAGCGAAGCGGAAACTTGCAATGGCATTGTGGAAGCAGCAATGAAAACAGATCCGAAGCTGCGCGAGTTTAAGGTGTGGAGCTTGGGAAGAACAGACGTGCATCATCCGAATGTTGGTAGCAACACAATGGTATCGCATACCACGGCAATAGTAGACGGCAAAATTTCCGGTTACGCCTATGAACTGCAGGAATCAAATAAAAAGCATCCGCAGGTTTTCGTTGCGGTGCACAATAATGGCGGAACCAACCGGCATGCTGTGTGGGGGTTTGTACATGCAGGCGACAAATACGAAGCTCAAAACAAAGAACTTGCAGCAAGGTTAATTGCAGCGATCAGCGCAGCTACCGATCTTGAAAATCGCGGCGTATTATTGGACAGCACCACAGGGAGAAATGATTACCGGTGTGCCTCCACCGGCGCAAGAGCGTTCTACAGTATTGATGAAAATGTGAACAATGCTCCCTATCGTGTACTCCTGGAGATTGGTGACAATAAGACCAGTTACAACTTTTTACGTGATCCTGCCAATCAGGAAAAAATGGGAGCAGCGATAAAAAAAGAACTCGTCGCCTGGCTAAATGAAAAGATGAAGTAGTGCGCAAGCGACACTACTTCAAAGTATAAGCAGAACCACTCAGTTTGTAACCGTCAAGGTGCCCGTCATGCTGGGATGCCAGGTACAGATATACGAGTAAGTGCCGGCCGCAGGCGCTGTGAACGTGGCTGAGGCTCCTCCTGCAATGTTTCCCGTGTCGAACTTACCCGACGAAGTTGCGGTGTGGGTAGTGTTATCATTGTTTTTCACCGTCACAGTTGCTCCTGCTTTCACCGTGAGGTTTGCCGGGCTGAATGAAGAAGCTGAGATGGTAATGTCGGCGGTGGAACCGCCTGTGTTACCACCAGTATTACCACCCGTGTTTCCGCCGGTGGTGCCTCCTGTAGGACCGGAACTTGAATAGCTGCACGACAAGAGAAAGCCAGCCAGTAGGAAGCATAGGATTGTGTTTGAAATGTTTTTGGTGATCATAAAACCGTTTTCTAAATAGAAACGGAAGTTTGATGTGAGGGTTGCCTGCTCAACTTTTCGGACGATTGCTCTCGTCGTATCGCAATTCTCCATTAATTATTTCTGCAGCAGAAGTAAATGGATGTTCTTCCGCTTTTGTCGCTGACATAATGTGCATCACTTGCCAACCTTTTATTTTCAAATAGTCTGAAACCATTGACCTGTGACAACGCCACCAAACCGCTTCGGAACACATGTACGCCGTTCTTTTTTCCAATGCAATTTTTTCCAGCAAATCAATTGTTTTTTTAAACTCTTCCGTTTGCATATAATCTGCATAGCCACGAAAAGCAGGATGCCGCCAACGTGTGTTAACTGAGTCTTTTTTTGCTTTGCGTCTTCCGCCCAGTTCCATCATGTGCAGGTACTCAATTTTATGTTGCGGCAACGATGCTTCTAACTCCTCTTTATTAAACTGCGGAAATTTTCTGGAACCAGGAAGGCTTCTTATGTCAATAAGTATTTCGATGTGAAACGAATGGAGCATTGCAACAAATTGCTCTAAAGGATGCGTGGAGTGACCGATTGTCCAAATGATTTTATTCTGCTCCGACATATTCCATCAAATGCAAGAACTTTACCGCAACGACAGAGAATGCATCATCCGAAATTACCCACCGACAGAGAAACATACCAAAGCGAAATAGCGACCTATTGGTTCGAGGATGGGATTCTTATCTCTTTGTCAAAAAATGTACAGCGCACCGTTGCAAATATTAGCAGTAACGTAGAAGTGGTAAAACGAATAACAAATAACAAGCCCGTGCCTCTGCTGATATATCTGACTCCATCACCTGTGCCCGATAAAGCCACAAGAAAGTTGTCCACTGAAAAATTGCCCGAAATCTATTCAGCGATGGCAATGGTGTCTAAACCGGGGCTGGCTCAGCTTATAATGAGATTACTTTTTAAATTAAAGCCTCCGCCGATTCCCATGAAGAATTTTGATGATTCAGAAGCTGCAAAAATTTGGTTGAAACAATTTCTATAGCAATCGGCCATAAACCACTGTGAACAAATTCACAGCTTCACCTATACACTATTAAATCGATTATCACCGCAACATTGGCTGTCGCTTCCAATAAGTAAGTGAGCGCCATGCCCACTCGAACGGACCAAATCGGAAGTAACGCAACCAGATCGGTGACGTGATCATTTGGAACAACCATACCGCCCCAACAACATAGTACAATTGGTGCAGACTAAGCTTGTTGTAATAACCCAGCCCGTAGCCGTAGAAGAACAACGTGCAGATAATGCTTTGCATTAAATAATTGGTAAAAGCCATTTGTCCCACGGCAGCTAAGGATTTCATCAGCCATGGCACCAACCTGCTTCTGAATACGAGCAGTATTAAACTGGCATGACCGAGGCAAAGAAATAACCGCTTTACGTCGTACAAAATCTGGTGATTAACACTAAAAGCATCAACATAACGGCCATAGTTAACCGAACCAAGATCGCCTTTTACATAAATAAGGTATCCAACCGGTACTCCAACGCCATAGCCAACCACTAATCCTAACAAATAAGTCGAGCCCGATAGACGGTTAGAGAAGAAGCCAAGCGACAACAACGCCATTCCAATCAACATCATTGAGACGCAATCCCAAATAGCCCACTGGTATACACCCCAGGTTTCGCCACCCGAATTCCATGGCAGATAATGGCTGAATACCGTACCGTAATCAGAACGCATTTTTTCCACGTGGTCATTAATGAAGTCAGCAGGTGGTGTTCTTCTCTCGTATTGTGCCCAAGATGCTTTAGCTTCCTGCTGTTCTCCGGTTAATTTTTTACCGGCTTTTTCAGCGGCTACCGCCTGCAGGTACAGCGCTCTTTTTTCTCGTACTTCGCTGTAGCCCCACTGCTGTTTAATCATGCCGCATGCAATAAGAAATAATCCCGCAGCAAACATCCACTTAGCCGCCACTTTTCTGAACGGATAAAGCACCATTCCGCACAAACCATAGAAGTAAAGAATATCGCCAATCCAAAGGAACAGAAATGCATTGATCATTCCGAAGCCGGTAAGCCACAACAGGCGCCGATAGTACAATTCCGCTACTGTTGGCCCGCCAAGTTTTTCTTTTTTATTCATTGTGAATAGGATCATGCCGGCGCCAAAAAGCATAGAAAACAGACCACGCATGGTGCCTTCGAAGAAGATTGAAATGGTAGCGTCCGTGTAAAAGTCGGTTGTGTTGTGAGGACCGGTGCGAATGGTGTTGAAAGCCTCCCACGATATGCCAAATCCAGGAATGTTCATGAGCAATATGCCGCATAATGCAACACCTCTGATAATGTCTACAGTTTTAATCCGTTCGTCGGCAGCTACCGGACGTGCTTCAATACCTTGAACATCCGGTGTTTGCTCGGTAAAAATTTGTTGCGTGGTGGCGGAAATATTAGCAGTTGGATTGATCTCCATAATATCAGGTTTCAATTGTTATGATAAAACAGGAATGACAGGCTCTGTATCTGACGGTTTGCGGAAGCGTTTTGGCAACCACTTGCCCGCACTAAGGCGGCGTAGCAACCATTCTGCAGGGCCATAATTGTAGGCTCGTAGCCACAACACACTAAATGCTATCTGAACCAACACTACTTCGGCTGCAAAGAAATACAGCTGAAACTGCGACAGCCTGCCAAAATACCCCATGCCATAACCGTAGAAGAAAATCGTGCAGATGATGGTTTGGACCAGATAATTTGTGAGAGCGAGTTTACCTACTGCAGCCAGTCCGCTCCAGATTGGCGCCAGAATTCTTGTGGAAAGCAGTGCCATTGTAAGACTTACGTATGCCAGTGCGATGGCTGCCCTCTCAATTGGGAAGAAAAGATCATTCGGGATGCTGTGTGTCTTCACGAACTTTTCGTAGTCCCTCAAGCTGATTTGTTCGAAATTCAATCGATACCAGCCGAGAAGCAAGCCACCTGCAACTGCTACGAATGCAACAATCAGGTAACGGCGATTGGAAAATCGCGAATTGAAAAAACCGATTTTGTAAAGCAGCATCCCTAAAAACATCATACAGGCAAGATCCCACACGCCCAATTTGTATGTCCAGTCAGCTTGCCTGGCCTGAGACTTTGGTAATAAAAAATTCCAAACCTTGCCATAGCTACCGCTTCTCATTGCTTTGTTTGTTGGATCATCCGCTTTTGGGTTTATCTTCTTGCCAGCGAGTATTCCGAGCCATGCTTCCTTATCTCTTTTCTGCATGGTTTTTAGCGTGTCTTTTTTAGCAACCAAACCTGTTTTGGCTTTAGTAATAGAGTCTTGTTCAAACTTTTTTTCAAGTGCAGTGACCGCCACATATTTGCGATACGCACTCTGTTGATCGGAGTAGCTCCAATAGTTCTTTCCACAATAAACAAGAGTGGTAAACAATGCTGCGATCAGAAGACCCCTGCTATTTATTCTGAAGAAAGGGAAAAGTAAAATTCCGAGCACGCCGAGATGAAAGAGTAGATCATTTGTCCACAACAACAACACTGCGTTCACTAAGCCGAAGATGATCAGCCACAGTTGTCTTTTAATAAAAATATCTCCCGCCGGTTGCTTACCGGGCTCAGTTTCTTTGGATAAAAACAACACCATAGCGGCGCCAAAAACGATAGCGATCATCGCACGCATCTTTCCGTTTAACAACAAGTCAACTGCACCGAACACGCGGTAGTTCCAGCCTTTAGATGTAATCAACAATTGCTTTTGCTGATTATCACTGAAGCCGCCAAATATCCAGATGCTCACAAACAATGCTGCAAGTACCGCAATACCGCGAAGTACATCCAGGGACTGAATGCGTGTGGAAAGAGATACGGGCTGTGTTGATTGCCTCTGCTCGGGTGGAGAAGGTAACATATCGAAGGTTTTGGTTGTAAAGAATAGGAAATGTAATGTTTTTTACTAATTTATTCTGAAAAAATCGCCTAATGGTAAAAAGAGAAAGCGAGAAGCAGATTATTTATATTGTATACCATTCAAGCTGAAATGAGATTACTCCTTCTGCCAATTTTCGCTGGCGTAATCGCCTGCTCCTCTGTTGACAAAAGAACAATGGACGATTTGGGTCAAAAAGCATCAAGAGTAACTATCATTCGCGACAAGTGGGGAGTACCGCACATTTATGGAAAGACAGATGCAGATGTTGTCTTTGGATTGATGTATGCGCAATGCGAAGAAAGCTTTGAACGTGTGGAGCGCAATTATTTGCAAGTGCTTGGCAGAATGTCCGAAGTGGAGGGTGAAGCTTATCTGTATCAGGATTTACAAATGAGAATGCTTTACGACACAGCGGCTGCCCTCGCGGATTACCGCACAGCTCCACCATGGTTGAAGAATCTCTTACAAGCGTTCTCCGACGGAATAACTTTTTACCTGCAGAATCACCCTGATGTACAGCATACGATAAACCGCTTTGAACCCTGGTTTCCGCTGCTGTTTACCGATGGGGCATACATTGCCACGCAAACTGCGGGTATAACATCTGAGGACATTAAAGCTTTTTACGAAAACACATCTACGGGAAATAGAAAAAAAATTGAGCAACCAATTTGCCTGACGGGTTCTAATGCCTTTGCAATTGGTCCGGGCAGAAGTGCAACTGGAAATGCTTTACTCTACATAAATCCTCACGTATCGTTCTATTTCCGAACGGAAGCTCATTTGATTAGTGAAGAAGGTTTGAATGCATACGGCGCAATAACGTGGGGACAATTTTTTGTGTTCCAGGGATTCAATGAGCACTGCGGATGGATGCACACTTCTTCTGCGGCTGATGTTGCCGATTTGTATGCAGAAAAAATTACAAGCCGAAACTCCGGGTTTGTTTACGAATATGAAGGAACGCAAAAGCCTGTAGTACAAAAAACTCAGGTGATCGCCTACAGAAGCGGCTCCGGACTGGAGAAGAAAACGTATCCTGTTTATTACACCCATCATGGGCCTGTTGTGACAAGCGCGGGCGGAAAATGGTTGACACTTCGAGAGGAAAATCGATCCATAAACAGCCTTATTCAGTCGTGGCAGCGAATGAAATCCAACAACTTGGCAGACTTCAAGAAGACACTGGAGTTGAGAGCCAACGGATCGACAAACACTATGTATGCAGATGGGGAAGGAAACATTGCCTACTGGCACGGAAACTTTCTTCCGAAAAGAAGTGCTGCGTACAATTGGTCGCAACCGGTGGACGGTTCTACGTCCGCTACGGAATGGAAGGGGTTACATGAATTATCAGAGACTGTGCATTTAGAAAATCCGACACAAGGTTTTCTTCAAAACTGTAACTCAAGCCCATTTAGCGCAGCAGGATTTAACTCAGTCGATAAGCTTAAGTTTCCGGTTTACATGGCACCTGAAGCCGATAATTTTCGGTCGTTGCGAGCTGTTACTCAGATTGAAAAGGAAAATCTTTTCACACTTGAAAAGTTAATCGCTTTGGGGTACGATCACTATCTACCCGTATTCGATACGTTACTTCCTGCATTGTTCGAGTCATACGGCTCTCTCGCGGCAGGTAATGCTTTAAGATCTGACTTGGCTGAACCAATACAACTGCTGCAACAATGGAATAAACGTTCTTCCGCTGAGTCAGTTATTACACCGTCAGCAATTTTTTGGGCGGCGCAATTGATTTCTGCTGTTCACAATTTGGAAAGTGGTAACCAGATTGCTCTGGTGCGAGCGGCGGTTTCACAAACTACACCGGCGCAAAAGCTTCAGATACTGCAGCAGGTTATGGCGGGATTGAAGCGCATGTATGGCTCATGGAAAGTGCCGTGGGGCGAGATTAACAGGTACCAGCGAATTGCCGGCAGCTTCGATGATGATATCGCCAGTTTGCCTGTGGGAATGGCATCGGCTTTTTTTGGCTCCCTTGCTTCTTACGAAACCGTTTGGAGTAACGGCAAGCGGCAGTACGGAGTGGCAGGCAACAGCTTTGTGGCAGCTGTAGAATTTATCAAGAACGGTTCTGGAAAGAAGGTCAGGGCAAAATCCGTCGTGACGGGAGGTCAGTCATTCAATCCCGCATCAAAACATTATGCTGATCAGGCAGCAATGTTCATCAACGGGCAGTTTAAAGATGTGTTGTTTTATAGAGATGATGTTCAACGTGATGCTGAAATCACCTATCATCCGGGCGAACGGAAAAACTCGCGGTACTGAAACTGGCGGGTGGTATCAAATTTGCCGCAGTGTCTGCAACATAATTTCACAACATGAACAGAAGAACACTAATCACTATTTTGTTAGTAGTGGCTTTCCTTGCGCTTGGCTATGCTATTTACCGTTCCACTGCACCCATGACAACAGTGATAGTAAACAATCAACCAACAGTTTATAACGAGCCGCAGCATGGATTGACCCTTGGATTATGTCTTATTGCGGGAATATGTTTGCTCGGTGCCGTTTACCTCGCTGATAAAGAAGATTGGCAGCGCGGGAGAGATGTTATACGGCGTGACGATCGATCCGACATCGGCACAAGGCGCACCCTATAGTGAGCCGGCAAGTGCGTCTATTTTCTTAGCGAGCTTTTGATCCTTTTCAGTAACAACATCACCTGCATCATGCGTGGAGAGCCAGATTTCCACCGTATTCCAAACATTTGTCCATTTTGGGTGATGATCCATTTTTTCCGCCGCGAGAGCTACCCGCGTCATGAAAGCAAATGCTTCGCTGAAATTTTTAAATTCAAACTTTTTGAACAAACAGTTGTCTTTTGTTTGCCAGCTGTTTTCCGCTCCCGTATTGTCGCTTTCCGGCGAGAGCTGTCTTGAAAAAAAATCGAACTTCATAAAAAAGCTTAAAACACTAAATATTCCTTGTGCCTGATCTTCTCATTAGTTAGCTCAATAACCATTTGCACCCCAGCTATTTTTTTTATACAATAAATCAGCTCTTGCATGTAATCGTCCGATACAACGTCACCTTTCAGCAGCCACAAAAAATCCACGTGTTTGTATTCCGACAATAGATATTCCCCGTTGCACTGGTTATTGTACAAATAATGTTGCAGGCATGTTGCAGTTTCCGAATACTCGTAAATCGAAAAAAAATAGTCGCGGCCCTTTTTGTTAAGCGGAATCTCCAGGTCGTTATTAATTCGAAAATCGATGCTGAGCATGTTGTTTATTTGCCAGCAAAACCGGTAATCTTCCATCGGCGCCATAATGCCCAGCAGCCGTGTTTCTTCGAAGAAATGGTCGGTCAGTTCTTTGGTGTCAAGCGTGAATTTCATTCGATCTGCATGAAATTACTAAAACTCCACTGAAGATGAAAGTTCCTGATTGCCTCTCTTGTATTTAACAATTGTCTTATCTCCTTTGCTGAATTTGGAGAGTGCCTGCATATAACTTTCGAGCGAAGTAATGTTGAAGTTTCCGATTGCAAGAATGATGTCACCGGCTTTAAGTCCTGCTTTTTCTGCTGCCTTACCGGCACTAACGCCATCTGCTCGAACGCCAGCTCCCGAATAAGTGTAGTCAGGCATAATGCCAAGGGAAACGGAAAACCGTGCAGAGGTAGTCG
>JAEZJD010000194.1 GCA_023436425.1 Bacteroidota bacterium
ACTCAATGGCAACACTTACAGTGGCAATGGGTGTTTTTAGTTCGTGTGTGATGTTGGAAATAAACTCATTTTTTATTCCTGCAAGCTTTCGCTGCCGAACAAGATTTCTGTACAGCAATGTAAACGACAGAATAGTGAAACCTACAAGAAAAAAGGAAAACAGTAGCGGAGCAATCATTCGCTTTAAAAGAAACGGAAACGTATTTCCAAGTTCCAGCCTATACGTGATTGGATTTTTAAACCCGAGCGTCACTTCATTGAAAATCGGCTGTTCCGTTTCTCTCGTGGGCACACGAACCACGGTAAAGTCAATGTCCCAATTTTCCTTTTTTAAACGTTGTGCATAAGCTGTTTCGATTTCTTTCACTCTGATTGAATCCTGTAAAGAATCGACATCGAAGAGAAATTGAATAATTCGGTTTTGTCGTGGCGAAATAGAATCCTTGCTCAAATACACTGTGGCTTTATTGCTGTCCTTTGCTCGCTGAATCAGCACATCCATCATTCCCGCCATTTTTGGCGTTGCTCCTGCCGGTAAGTGCTCGTTTGCGTTTCTATCACGACGAACGACAATTTTAGTTGAGTTTTCTGTTACAATATTATCAAGCTTCAGTTTCGATGCTTGCAAAGTTCTGATCGTTTCTCTGAACATAAAATTTGTCCTCATTTCCAGCGTTCGTACTTCCCTCTCGTGACTTTTCTTCAACCAATAAAGTTGAAACCCGATAATCCCAAGAATTGTGAGCGCCATCAGTGTGGGCAGCCACTTTATGCTCGTTACTTTTTGCATCGAAACAAAATTACCCTTTTCAGTTACCGTTCATCATTGCTTTAACTTTTATTAACCTAGTTTCAACCGCATTTAACGAAGCAACAGAAGCCGGTGCAATACATTTGAAAAAAGCTTTCGCTATGAACAAATTTTTATTTGGTTGCTGCATGCTTATCGCCGGTTCTGTATTCGCACAACAAAAAGAAGGACGCGTGGTTTACGAACGACTCGTGCAAATGCCGGTTCGTGCTTTTAATGCCGACCCCGAAATTTTAAAACAATTGCCTAAAAGCAGAACCGATCATTTTGAGTTGTTGTTTGCAGACGGTCATTCGCTTTGGCAGTATCTTCCGAATGCGGATAACGAAGAACCGGGAACGATTACAGCACCCGGCATTGTTTTGAGATTCGGCGGCGGAGCAAATGAAGTATCATATCAGGATTTTCAAAAAGGAGTCCGTGTCGATCAGCGTGAAGTGATGGAGCGTAATTTCATCGTCACCGATACGATCCAGAAATTGAATTGGAAACTTTCAGATGAAACAAAAAAGGTATTAAACTACAATGCACACAAAGCGACGGCAACACGGATCGGAACCCGTCCAAGAGTGTCGATGGAGAATGGCGAAATGAAGAGAGAGGAAGTTGCCGACACGGTTTCTGTCGTAGCGTGGTATACAACCGAAATTCCCGTCTCGGCTGGTCCCGATTATCAAGGTCAACTACCGGGGCTAATTCTGGAGATGGATGTGAACAACGGACAGACGATTTATAAGGCAGTTGAAATATCTCCGAAAGTAGCGGTTGCCAAAATAAGAGAACCAAAGGAGGGTAAGAAAGTCACCGCTGAAGAGTACCGGAAGGAACGTGAAAAGTTGATGGACGAAATGCGAAAGAACATGCCTGCGGGAAACCGAATCAGAATCAATTAATTCAAAGCACCATTTGGTGCTTTTCTTTTGTAACCTTTTAACAGGTGGCGGACAAACTTTGGTAACAGCCCGTGGTCTGATATGCAAACTTTAAAAACACAACTATGAAAAAACTTTTACCTTTTCTTGGTTTCGCAATATTCGCAGTAGCTTGTAACCAGGCTCCGCAGTCGGATTCCAAAGCCGCCGATCAAACACAACAACAGGTTCAAAATGTAAATGATACTGTAGGGCTGGCTCAATACCAGGCATGGAAAGCTCAAAACGAATTAGGTAACATCGAACAGCCTCAAACCGAAGAAGCAGCAACTACTCCGATAGTTAAAGAAAGAAGAGTTGCTTCGGCTCCGGTGAAGAAAACCTCACAAGTGTATAAAGCACCCGCACAAAGAACTGTTCGTAAGTCAATTCCGACGGTGCAAGCTGACGAGCCTGCAACTACAACAACTTCGTCCAGCAGAAACAGCACGACGAGAACGTCTGACGACAACTCTTCTGCACAAGGGACCGGAGCGGGAAGCGGCACAGCGAGTACCGGAACAGGAACTGGAGCAGGTACTGGCGAAACGGCACAGACTCAGCAAAAAGAGGGCATGAGTAAGTCAACGAAGGGAGCAATCATCGGGGGTACAGCAGGTGCAGCGGCTGGTGCAGTGATCAGTAAAAAGAACAGAGTGGCTGGTGCGGTGATCGGAGCAGTCATTGGTGCCGGCGGTGGTTACGTGATTGGTAAAAAAATGGAAAAGAAATCTGAAGAAAAATAACTACGACACATCTTAATTGATCTGGCGGAAGCGAAAGCTTCCGCTTTTTTGTTTTCGGCGGTTGTGGTACATTCATTTGAAAATGTAATCAGGTGGCAAACGATTTCACACAAGTTGTAAAAGAAGGATATTCATTTAAGGGTGAGTCGATCAAGATAGGTTGTGCCATGTTGGATGGCAAAGTGGTTGAAGATGCAGATGTTTTTCTTCCGCTGAAAACATTCAATCGGCATGGACTAATTGCAGGTGCAACAGGTACCGGAAAAACTAAGACACTGCAGCTTATCAGCGAAAGCTTGAGCGATGCTAGCGTTCCTGTGCTCTTGCTTGACATTAAAGGAGACCTAAGCGGCTTGGCTGCTGCGGGTGAGTCGAACGAAAAGATATTAGAACGGGAAAAGTTGTTGGGTGGCGAACATAAACCACAGAGCTACCCTGTGGAGTTTTTGTCGCTGAGTGAAAAACCGGGGGTAAAGCTTCGTGCAACCGTAACGGAGTTCGGACCGGTATTGCTTTCAAAAATACTTGGACTAAATGATACGCAAAGTGGGTTTGTCGCAATGATGTTCAAATATTGCGATGATAAACATTTGCCACTTTTGGATCTAAAGGATTTCATTAAGATTCTGCAATACGTTTCTGATGAAGGGAAAGCAGAACTTGAAAAAGATTACGGAAAAATATCTACTACGTCCACCGGAACCATTTTGCGCAAAGTAATAGAGCTCCAGCAGCAGGGTGCCGATAACTTTTTCGGTGAAAAAAGTTTTGAAGTTGATGATTTGATGCGCATCGCTGATGATGGGAGAGGAGTTATTTCAATACTGCGTGTTACCGAACTGCAGGACCGTCCAAAATTGTTTTCCACTTTCATGCTGCAGCTGTTGGCAGAACTCTATGCGAAGTCGCCCGAAGAAGGAGATTTGGATAAACCGAAGCTGGTAATGTTTATAGATGAAGCGCATTTGATTTTCAATGATGCAAACAAAGCATTGCTGGAGCAAATAGAAACGATTATCAAACTGATTCGTTCAAAAGGTATAGGAGTTTTCTTCTGCACGCAGAACCCTGTCGATATTCCGCAGTCAGTTTTGGCGCAGCTCGGATTAAAAATTCAACATGCGCTACGGGCTTTTACTGCGCTTGATCGAAAAGCAATCAAGCAGGCTTCCGAAAATTATCCGGAGACGAATTATTATCGAGTAGACGAATTGCTTACGCAACTTGGAATCGGGGAGGCCTTCGTAACCGCGTTGAGCGAAAAAGGAATTCCGACGCCATTGGTTCATACGATGCTTTATCCACCAAAGAGCCGGATGGATGTGCTGACCGAGTCAGAATTATCTGCGGTGGTTGCAAAGTCGAAGCTCACCGGAAAGTATAATGAAGCCGTTGACAGCGAAAGTGCTTATGAGATTTTGAACAAAAAGATTGCACATGCTCAACGTGACGATGAAAACGATGAGGCAGACCAACCGGCAACGCAACCGACCGGTCGGGCACCAAAAAAAGAAAAGACCTGGATGGATAATCCGATGGTAAAACAAGCCGGTAGAACAGCTGTAAGCATCATTACGCGATCGCTACTTGGAGTGTTGGGAGTGAAGAGCACCACCCGCCGCCGACGCTACTAACGGATAGGCGGAAAATGGAGGTAAAATCTATTGTATAATTTTACCCCGTATGCTGC
>JAEZJD010000255.1 GCA_023436425.1 Bacteroidota bacterium
GCCGACAATAATGTGGATGTGACCACCGGCTTGCGTCATCATCCATTTGAAAGTGTGCTTCGCGGTTTGTTTTTCATGGCAGGGATTCTGATTTCAGGTGCGCCGATGTATGCTGTTATGATTTTTCAAACGGTGCTGGTTTTTGCAACTGCATTCACTCATGCAAACGTTCGACTGCCGCAAACCATTGATACAATGATTAGCCTCGTGTTCGTTTCCCCAAACATGCACAAGGTGCACCACCATTGGCAGCAACCTTTCACTGATAGTAATTACGGCGCTGTGCTTTCCATTTGGGACAGAATGTTGGGAACGTATCGTCAGCTTGATGTCGCCGACATTAAGTACGGCCTGGATCGTTTTTATCCAAATGATCAGGATGAAAACTTTGCAATGCTGATGAAAAAGCCGTTTGAGAATCAACGTGAACCCCAGCCAGTGTCGTCAGCAAACATTAAATAACATATTTGCTTTTATGAAGTGTGTGGCCATTATTCCCGCCCGATATTCTGCAACGAGATTTCCGGGAAAACTGATGCAGTTGTTGAAGGGAAAGCCCGTAATTCAGCGAACCTATGAAGCCACTGTAGAGACAGACTTATTCGATGAGGTGCTTGTTGCTACAGATAGCGAGGAAATTTTCCAAACCATCCAAAGCATTAATGGCAAGGCAATAATAACGGTCGGCGAACATGAAAGCGGAACAGACAGAATTGCTGAAGCGGCAGCAAATATTGACGCAGATGTGATCGTGAACGTGCAGGGGGACACTCCTTTTATCAGGAAAGAACCCCTGAAGGAATTGTTAGAACAATTCAAAGATAGCTCAGTACGCGTTGGTTCGCTAATGCAGCAACTAACAGATGCAGCATTGATAAAAGATCCAAATTATGTGAAGGTCTGCGTTGACAAAAACATGAATGCGTTATTCTTCAGTCGCAGCGTAATTCCTTTTCTGCGAAACACTGACGCAGCGATTTGTTATTACGAGCACATTGGCGTTTACGCCTTCACAAAGAACTCTTTAATTGATTTCACCAAGTGGCCCGTGTCGCCGCTGGAGAACGCAGAAAAAATTGAATGCTTGCGCTTTCTCGAAAACGGAGTTCCCATTCGCATGGTTGTTGCCGACTATATAGGTGTCGAGATTGACACCCCTGAAGATTTGGAAAGAGCTGAACAACTATTGTAACTTCGATGTCAACACATCACACCTTTCGTGCAGCAGTTATCCGGAACAGGTTTCATCACACGATCATTTAGGATATTCAAGGCTTATCGGCAACCGCTTATTTGGACAATTGCTTTGTTATCGCTTTATTTCATGAATCCTGCCATCAACTTTACTCTTTGCCCACTGAAGCTTGCCGGCTTTCGCTTCTGCCCCGGCTGCGGAATAGGACATGCCATTCACTTTGCTCTTCGACTGCAGTTTGAAAGGTCTTTTTCTGAACACATCCTCGGGATTCCAGCCTCCGCCGTTTTGATAACCTTTATTACAAAATCGTTTTACTTTATACATCAATCCACCACAAAATGAATCAACAGCTATTTACATCGCTTTCCAATCTGCAACCACAGGAATTTATTATGCTACAAAACATAACTGCAGATATGACTGAATTGCAACAGAGACAATTTATTTCATTTTACGCCGGCAAGCGAAAAGATCAACAGACTTTACTGATTCTTTGCATAATTGGCTTCGTGGGATTTGCCGGCATTCACCGTTTGGCTATTGGTCACGTCGGAATGGGGATATTGTATTTTTTTACCGCCGGGCTATGTTTCATCGGCACTATTATAGACGTCATCAACATTGCCGACCTTACCTGGGAGTACAATCAAAAACAGGCACTTGAAGCCGCCACGATGGTAAGCATGATGAAATAGGCGACTACCGTCTGCTGAACATCATTAAAACACCCACCTTTGCTGCATGAAGTTTCGCAACTTTAAGATGGTTGATTATGTCGTTTATGGCCGCGGCAGTTTCAATCAACTGGACGAGATTATTGCTCCGCACCGGAACGGCAATTTTCCAATGATCTTTATTGTCGACCACTTTTTTCAAGGAAAAGAACTGGTGAAAAGGGTGCCCGTGCAGCCGAACGATAAAGTCATTTTTGCTGACGTCACATCGGAGCCGAAAACCACTTATGTCGATCGTCTTGCCAAAGAGTTAAAAGAACAGTTTGGGCGAATCAGCGGCATCGTCGGAATTGGTGGAGGATCCACAATGGATTTGGCAAAAGCCGTTTCTCTGATGATGTCGAACGATGGCTCATCTGCCGATTACCAGGGCTGGGACCTGGTAAAAAAACCCGGCGTGTATAAAGTGGGTGTGCCAACGCTTAGCGGCACGGGAGCTGAAGTGAGTCGAACGACTGTGCTGACCGGACCAACGAAAAAGTTGGGAATGAACTCAGACTTTACGCCATTTAATCAAATTATTTTAGACCCGGAATTGACGGCAAACGCTCCCGTCAATCAGCGATTTTACACCGGAATGGATTGCTACATTCACTGTATCGAAAGCCTAACGGGAACTTATTTGAATGAATTCAGCAAAGCGTACGGCGAAAAAGCACTTGAGTTGTGCCGGTATGTTTTTCTCGAAAAGGACAAATGGGATGACGAATGTGATGACAAGCTAATGATGGCTTCTTATGCAGGCGGAATGAGCATTGCCTATTCACAAGTGGGGGTGGCGCATGCAGTAAGCTACGGGCTTAGCTACCTGTTAGGCACAAAGCACGGAATTGGTAACTGCATCGTCATGCAGCATTTGGAAGAGTACTATCACGAAGGCGTTGCCGAATTTAAAAGAATGGTTGAAAAAAGCGGAGCAGAAATTCCACAAGGCATTTGCAAGGGCTTGACCGATCAGCAATTTGATACAATGATCAATGTATCTCTCGGCATGAAACCTTTGTGGGAGAATGCTCTGGGCTCCAATTGGGAGAAAATCATGACGCGAGACAAGCTGCGAAAATTGTATGAGCTGCTCTAAAAGTATTAACTTGAAGAAAACAATCCAATGAAACTGTTCCTGGCAATTACCCTCATATCTGCCGTCACAACAAGCTCTTTTGGTCAACGCGTTATCGATGTTTCAAAAAACGAGAAGATTGACCAAAGCATGTTCATGGTTGTCAACGGTGAACCTTTTGTTTCGGCCAAGTTTGTAAACCTTGTTCATGGCAGCCCTTACTTCAACGACGAATGGCTGAAAGGAGATGCTGTCACTGCGAATGGGTTCCTTGTAAAGGGCGGTACATTTAAGATAGATCTGGTGAGCAATGACGTTCATTTCCAAGGCGAAAAGGGAATCGAAATGATTGCAACAAAGCCGTTGAAAGAGCTGACGCTGACCGACGATGCCGGTAAATCATTTCACTTCCTGTATTCGAGCACTTTTCCACAGGATTGGGATTTGAAGAAGGGCTGGTATTTGCAATTAGCGACCGGCAAGGCTACACTGCTTTCTATGATCAGAAAAGCTGTGCTGGAAACAAAGCCGTATGGCTCCGCGACATACGAACAAAGAATTGAGACCAAACAGGACTTCTACCTTGTTGAACGGGGCGTGGTCACTCGCATTGCCAAAATCAAAGATGCTCCCGCAGCGTTTAGTACAGGAACTGCTGATCTTCAAAAATTCTTTAAATCAAATGAAGGCAAATACAAATCAGACGCCGAGAAACTGACGGAATTAGTAGAATATTACAACTCGCTTTAATATTGTACCATGTTAAATCGCATTCCTGAAGCAGCTCCTGCATTTGTGTGAAAGCAAAGAACTACATTAGATATCTTGTCCCCACTTCTTTATTTGGAACACAGCGTACCAAATCTATTGTAAACGTAAATCCAACTGTTCACGAAGGCAGAACAGATGCGGCAGAAAGCTTCATAACAGTTTACGATTATGACAATCACGCGGTGAACGAAATGTCGCTCACAAATGTTGATGACGTTTTTCATTTCAAAACATCGGGGAAAGTAAGCTGGATCAACATCGAAGGGCTGAGAAAAACAGACGTAGAAAAACTCGCCAATCATTTCGGAATTCACCCTTTGCTTGCAGAAGATATTTTAAGCACCGACCAAAGACCCAAGGTAGATGAAGTAGATGGCGTTCTGTTCTGTCTTTTGAATATGCTCTACTTCAACCAGGAGCAGCAATGTGTGGAACAAGAACAGATCAGCATTGCCCTTGGAAAAGAATTCGTCATCACATTTCAAGAAGATCCGGACAAAGATGTCTTCAATCCAATAAGAGATAAACTCAAATTGAGCACCAGTAATTTAAGACAGCGTGGCGCTGATTATTTGTGCTACTCGATGATCGACCTTATCGTCGACAATTATTTTACAGTGATGGAGCACCTGGGCGACCGAATTGAGCTTGTTGAAGAAGAGGTGATACGCAACAGCAATCAATGGTCACTTGCAAAAATTAATCACTTACGCAAAGAGCTTATTATTCTCAAAAGAAACATAGGTCCTGTTCGCGACCTTGTTGCATCTCTCATTCGCAGCGAAAGCCGGCTTATTGATGAAAGAACTTTGAAGTATTTTAAAGATGTTTATGACCACATTGTTCAAGCATACGATCTGAGCGAAAACTATCGCGACGTGATGATCAGCATGCAGGACCTTTACATCAACAATGTGAATTTGCGGATGAATGAAGTAATGAAAGTGATGGCGATAGTGACTTGTCTGCTTGCTCCCGCCACGGTAATTGGCGGAATATTCGGAATGAATTTCGAACGAATTCCGCTACTCCACAACAAATGGGGCTTCTATATTTCTGTTGCAAGTATGCTGCTGATCCCTCTTTGGATGCTCACGCTTTTTAAGAAGAGAGGTTGGTTCTAAAAGACAGCAATCATGTGAGTGCCTCAATCACTTTTTCTTAAAAACCGGGACTGTGCTGCAAGGTTCTCCGTACATGATAGATTTGACGTGGGGCAGAAGCAACTTTGTTATTTCAGCATAAGCAAAAGGTCCAATTTCAATCTCCCCGCAGCCCTTTACCACTACACGTTGGTTTTCAAAATCTGCAACGTTTATAGCCGATAATTTTTTTAGAAATAAATGCTTTCTCATCTCATCGGCAGACCCTACGTAGACATCTTTACTGATCGGTTGCAAATAAGTAGCAACCAGCATATAAGCCCAAACAGGAATAATAGCATCCGCGGTGCAATTAACGGCTACATATTTATCTGCATACGCCGACCAATCCAACGTTTTCAGCGAATCCCGAAAATCTTTTTCTTTTAGAATAAGACCCATGAACAAGTGATCCTTGAGATCGAACGCTAAAATTTCTCCTGTCGGAAAAAAATCAGCCAGGTCTAAACTAATCAAACCACTTCCGGCAACCTTATTTGTAATCACGTCATTCATACGGCAAATTAACCACCGATTCGCGGTATAAAAAGATTTCAGCAGCTTATTAACAGATGCCGAATGGAAAAAAAAGAGCACCGTTCAGATGCTCTTTCAGTAAAAAATGTGAAATCAATTAATAGAACTTCGCCCGGTAATCCTTTATATCAGCAGCCTTTTTCAACGTTTCAAGAGGAGAACGGAACATCTGTCTTGATTGTTGCTCCATCATTTGGCGCTGCTGCTGAATGTCTGCCGCAGGCACAGGAACAGTAGAAACGTTATCTACCCTGATTACATAAACACCATTTTGTCCTTCGATGGGTTCAGAAACCTTCCCTTTCAAATCAGGATTGAACGCGGCGCCGATCACTTTGGATTCGAAGGCAAGTGCTTGATTCGGCCCCTGGAAGCTCAAGCTATCCATTGTTTGCACTTGTTGACCCGTTTTCGCGGCAACCTGGTTCAAGTCCTTGGTAGCACCAATTTTATTTTTGATTTGTGCAGCTCTTTTTTTGTTAACGAGCACCGGCTGAACGATGTTCCGAACCTTGTTTGCTGAAGGCAATCCGGGTTTGTCTACTTCTGTAACCACTGCAACTAGGTAGCTTTCACCAACTCTCTCCGGACCAACGATCTCCCCTTTTTCAGCTTCGAACACTTTCTTTATAAAAGGTCTGGCATTTCCTGATACGACATTGAGGGAAAAATCGAGTGGTTTAATATCAGTGGCAGTAAGCTTGTTCACGCCCTTTGAGCGCCAGTTTTTCTCCCATGTTTCATTGAAAGTCTTGAAATCTTTGCTGTTGCCAGCAAACATATTTGCATCATTGCTCGCCTGATCATCAGTTTCCTGGCTGGCCACAATTGGTTTTGTCAAATAAACGATCTTGTATGCAGGCGAAGATCCTTTTTGACTCAGCACTTCGATTAGGTGATAGCCGAAGTCCGTCTTTACAACGCCTCTGCTTCCAACCGGGTTCGTGAAAATGAAATCATTGAAAGGCGCAACCATTTGACCAGTCGAAACATTTTCATAAACACCTCCCTTTGTTTTGCTGCCGGGATCATCGGAAAACTTTACAACGAGGCTGTCAAAATTCTGACCTGCGTTCAACAATCCCTGGATGCTGTCAATAAGGTGTTTGGCGGTGGCATCGTCACGCACCTGCATCATTTCACCGG
>JAEZJD010000053.1 GCA_023436425.1 Bacteroidota bacterium
GTCACATCCACATTATTGTCGGCGTGATGTACCGTGTGAAATTTCCACAGCGGTAAAACCTTGTGCTGTGTAATATGAACGAGCCAACCGCCGAAAAAATCCAGAACTAAAAATGATATAATAACTGTCATAAGACTGTTTGCGCCAGTCCAATAAACGATTCCAAATCCATTTTGCTTGCACCAGTCTGCCAGCAGAACGATCAGAAGTGCAAGAAGAGAGTGAATGATGAGGTGAATAATTGTAAAGCCAAAGTTTACCGCGGCGTGCCGAATCTTATTTTTTTTATAATGCGGCTGAATGAGCGGAATTGCCCCTTCAATAATCCAAAACAGCAATAACCCGACTACGAGAATTGCCATCCGCTCTACCGGCCGTTGATCAAGCGTGTCAAAGTAGTTAACTAAGTTTTCCCACACAGAAACCAAGGTACGAGGAAAATAGTAATAGAATTGCACCGCAGGAGCGGGATCTATTTATCGCCATTAAGCAATTGTAGTGCTCTTTCTGCTTGTGCCGCATGAACCATTAATTTCATGCCGCCGAGAGCAGGGCTTAGCAATGGATCAATGGTAATTGTATGTTCGTCTTTCAAATGACAATTTATGTTTTCTGATTGCAACATGCCTACGGCAATATTAGCTTCGATGTAATTGTCAAATGTTTTCAGCATCACATATTCCATATCCAAACATCTATTTTGTTCTTCCGTTTCTATCGAGGAGGCAATTGGGAAGTAGCAGTGATTGAGCTTAAAGTCCGCAATCAAAAGGTAGGATGCAACCAGGAGCAACCCTATTTAGATTAGAAGTCATTTCATCCTATTGATTGAGCATTAGCGGCATCACCAACATCAGGAGGTCTTCGTCGTCCTGCGCTTCCATCGGCCTGATAATTCCGGCTTTGGTTGGCGTTGAAAGCTCCAGCCGCACCTCATTACTTTCCGCAGCGTTAAGCATTTCTATTAAAAACCTCGCGTTAAATGCAATGGTTATGTCTTCTCCGTCGTACTGACACTTCATTCGCTCATTCCCTTCGAAACTGAAATCAACGTCCTGAGCGGCAAGCTGCAGTTCGCTTCCATTTATCTGCAGCGCCACTTGGTTGGTGCTCTTGTTGCTAAAAACACTCACACGGCGCAAAGCACCCTGGAAATCACTTTTTCCGATGATCATCTTATAAGGATTATCCGCAGGGATAACGACTTTGTAATCGGGGAACCTTGCATCGATCAACCGGCAGCTCATTTGTGTGGTGCCGTGATTGACGAACAAGTGGTTGCTGTTATAGCTGATCGTTACTTCTTCATCGCTGTCCGGCAAGGCCGATTTCAACAGGTTCAATGGCTTGCGCGGAACAATGAATGAATCTTGTTTTGGGCAGCTAACGTCTGTAAGTTTATATCGTACCAAACGATGGGCATCTGTGGCCACAAACTGAATGAAATCCTTGTTTAGCTCAAAGTAAACTCCTGTCATTGCCGGACGCAAGTCGTCGTTGCTAACCGCAAACAAAGTTTTGTTAATTGCCGTGATCAGTTGCGAGGACGTCATTTTGAACGACGTGGTGTCATCGGCGGTTGGTTCTTTCGGAAAGTTGTCGGGATTTTCTCCCATGATCTTGTACTTGCCATTGTCGCTCGTAATCTCGATGCCAAAGTTCTTATCTATGTTAAACGTAAGTGGCTGCTCAGGAATGTTCTTGAGCGAGTCCAGCAGGATCTTTGAGGGGATGCAAACCTTGCCGCTTTCCTTCGACTCCACTTGTAATCGAATGCGCATTACCGTTTCAAGGTCGGTCGCCACCACAGTCAATTCTTTTTTATCCACTTCAAATAGAAAGTCTTCGAGAATTGGCAGAACCGTATTTGCATTGATGACTCCGGAAATATGTTGCAGTTGTTTTAGCAGTTGAGAGGACGAAGCAATAAATTTCATGGAAGTTAATTTCGATAGAGGCGAAACTAATGATTTTTGGAACATTGTTTTTTAGTCTTTATTAACGTCATGTTTCCTGTTATCAAGCAGGCGGGACGTAGCCTGTATGGGCGGCCTGCTATTTGAAGATGATTCTTCTAAAATTTCTTTTCACTTTTGCGCAGAAAACCGGACTAGTCGTACAAAGTGTTATTGGTATGCTCGATAAACTATTTACCCGCACCAGGAAGAAACCAGATGATAAACACGTGGAAACCGGAATTTATTTTGGGCGATATTCTGACAATAACAAGACTGTCGAAAAGGTGGCCAACTGGAACACGGCCGAGGCATTGTTTAAAGAAAAGAAATACCACGAAAGCATTGCAGCATTTTTTGATTATTTGAAGGATGATGCCACTGATAATGTTTTTCATCAGCGGCAGGGGACGAAGGGAGAATTTTACTTCTACCAGGGCTCGAAGGTGATTAGGGGAAAATATGATGAAAAAGACCTTGAAGCGGAAGCGCAGTTGGCTGTCATGCAAAATCATAGCGTTCCCGTAATGCGGCGGCTACTGGAAATGAATTTCCATCTTTATTATAGTCGGTATGCTATGAATGAAGACACAGTTTCCATTTTATTTGATAGCGATATTGAGACGTGCAATCCCGGCAAACTTTACTACGCACTTAAAGAACTGGCAACAAAAGCTGATAAGCAGGACGACTTGTTGGTTCACGATTTTGTTTCTTTAAAACCTGTGGATGTAGAACACATCGTTGAAATACCCGACGAAGAAAAGGAAGTGAAGTTTCGATACATGAAAAAATGGATAAAAGAAACTTTGGATTTAATCGAAACCATTGATGGCGACAAGTACTCCGGAGGAATCGCTTACCTGCTGCTGGCCCTTGCGTACAGAATAGATTATTTGGTTCTGCCGGAAGGCAAGTTGTTGCTCGAGCTCGAAAAAATTGTGGAGGTCTATTTCAGAAAAGATGACAGGCTGCTTACGCAGAAAAACATGGAAATGATGGAGTGCTTCCAAAAATTTGCAGCAAAGGACAAGGAAGAAGTGTTCCCTTACCTGTTCCGTTCGAAGTACACATTTGCCATAGTGGCTCCGCAGAATTACAAAAGTGTTGCGGACGCTATTTACAACGCCAACCAGAATATAGGTTGGTACAAGGAAAATAAATTTTCTAAAATAGCAGCACAGATAAGCGAATATGGTTTTTCCTATTGTCAGTATTCCTACAGTTTGCCCAAACCGGTGTCAGAGCTATTCGCCATTTTCATGCAGATTAACTACAGCGATTTTTTCAATGAGCTTGGATTCGGGGATCAGCTATTCGATGTACAAACGGGCGATTACAACAAGGAAAAAATTATTGCAAGCGTTCAGGCTGTTGTTGAAAGATGGAAGCCAAAATATCCAGAGATCAGTTTCAACACGGAAAAACTGAAGTTTGATAATGATGTAGCATTCAACCAAAGCTTCACCACTGAAGTTGAGTATTTAAATCTGGAAACCCGGTCATGACAACCCAACAAATAATAGAACTATATAGACCTGCGATTATTCAAATCGCTACGCAAAGCAGCACGGGTAGTGGCTTCTATTTAAAAGAGTATGATCTAATTGTAACAAATGAACACGTTGTCGGCAAAAATGCTGAAGTAACAATTGCGGGTAGGCTGTTTGATAAAAAAATTTCGCGTGTTTGGTACACAGACAAAAAACACGATCTGGCGTTTTTGCAATCTCCCCTTGATGTACAACTTCCCGAAATAAGGCTAGGCAACTATAATGACGTCAAGGACGGAGAGGTGGTTGTCGCCATCGGTCATCCTTTTGGATTAAATTATACAGCCACACAAGGTGTCATTTCGAAGCACGATCGTATTCGCGAAGGCATGCGATACATTCAAATAGATGCCGCAATTAACCCCGGAAATTCAGGCGGTCCGCTGGTGAATAAAAAGGGGGAAGTAATCGGAATAAATTCGTTTATCATTCGCGGAGGGGATAACCTGGGATTTGCGCTGCCGGTGGATGCATTGAGGAGCGCACTGGACTTATACAAACTCCACAAGGGGGAACCTTCTACTCGTTGTCACAGCTGCAACAACCTGGTCTTCCCGTCGAACATTGAAGCAACAAAGTATTGTCCATATTGCGGCACAGAAGTAAAGCTGCCGCAGTTGCCGGAGAGAGAAGCAAAACCTGTTGGCGTGGCAAAAACTGTGGAAGAAATTTTGACGGAACTGGGAAAAGATGTGAAGCTCGCAAGAGACAGTACTAACAATTGGAGCGTGAAAGAGGGCGACGCAAAAATCAAGATTAACTACAATTCTGAAAATTATTTTGTGGCAGGTGATGCCTACTTGTGCCAACTGCCGGCAGACACTGCACAGATAAAATCTCTCTATGAATTTCTTTTAAGGGAGAACTATCATTTGGATGGACTGGTTCTAAGTTGCGTTAAACAAAATATTGTGTTGTCTTGCATCATGTACGACCTCGATATGACCAAAGAAGCGGGCATTGAAATGTTTCGCGACCTGTTTAAAAAAGCAGATTACTACGATACTTTGCTGGAAGATATGTACGGATGTCAAAAACTTTTGGAAGAATAAATTCGATAATGTGCAGACGAAACAGCTAACAAAAGAGCAGGCACTTCAAAAGTTGAAGCAGTATTGTCTTTATCAGGAACGGTGTCATTCTGAGGTGCGGCAAAAGTTATTTGACCTCAAAGTTTCGTCTCATTGGCACGACGAAATAGTTACAGCGTTGACAGAGCGTGATTATTTGAACGAAGAACGGTTTGCGCAACAATTCGTCAGCGGAAAGTTTCGGCTAAAAAGATGGGGAAAGAAAAAAATTCAGCAAGGATTGCGTGAAAAGCAGGTGAGCATTTTTAATATCAAAGCAGCGATGAAATCCATCGATGACGACGCCTACGCTCAAAGGGTAAACAAGGAAGCCGAAAAGAAATTCAACTTGTTAAAGGGTGAGCAGTACTTGATCAGAAAAAAGAAAACAATGAACTACCTGATGCAAAAAGGCTACGAGGCAGACGCCATCAAAGCCGCATTGAAGGCCATAAAAACATCAACATGAAACAATTAACCGCAGTTATATTCTTCGTCTCGTTTTCGGTAATGGCACAGGACTCCTCATCGGTAGTGGAGCCAAAGCAAAGCGGCGCGGACTACGACTTGTTGTGGATGGCTGTTGTGGGATTGGTCTTGCTGGTAGGCTTATACTTTCTTTTCAGAAGAACAAGACGTTTGAGAAATTGATTGCTGCATAATCCACACTTTTGCACAAAGTTTTTTCATTTGCGAAGGCTACCTCCTGAATTAATAATTGCGGTTGCGGGTGCAATTCTGTTCGTTCCTTTTTTAGGCACAACTCATTTATTCGACTGGGATGAGATCAATTTCGCTGAAGCAAGCAGGGAAATGCTCGTCACTAATAACTATGCAATTCCACTGATAAACTTTGAACCGTTTTGGGAAAAGCCGCCGTTGTTCTTTTGGCTTCAGATCCTGAGCATGAAAGTGTTTGGCATCAACGAGTTCGCAGCAAGATTTCCTAATGCTGTTTGCGGAATTATTACGTTGATCATTCTTTTCAGAGCCGGGAAAAAATTGCTTAACGAACGATTTGGATGGACCTGGGTTTTGATGTACGCCGCATCACTTCTCCCACATTTTTATTTCAAATCGGGAATCATTGATCCTTGGTTTAATCTGTTCATCTTTCTTTCCATTTTTCACCTGGCTGCGTACACGGGAACTACCCACAACAACAAAATACGACACGCTTCACTCGCCGGGCTATTCGCGGGTTTGGCTACGATGACGAAAGGTCCTGTTGCGGTGCTGATTATTGCATTATGCTTTGCAGTGTTTTTGCTTGTAAGGCGGTTTCGAACTGTATTGAAGGCTGGGCACATCATCTTGTTTCTTTTCGTCGCATCAATTATTGGCAGCATCTGGTTCATCGCACTTTGGGCGACCGGGCAGCAGCACATTATAACAGAATTTATTCAATATCAGATTCGCCTTTTCCAAACAGAAGATGCGGGACATGGCGGACCTTTCTTCTATCATTTTATAATTCTCTTGATCGGATGCTTTCCTGCTGCGGCCTTAAGCATTCTTTCAATGCGGCGCTTGCAAGGTGATTTTTTTGTGCCAAAGCATTTTCACACATGGATGATGATTTTGTTTTGGGTCACCCTTATTTTATTTTCTATTGTAAAGACAAAAATTATTCATTATTCGTCGCTCTGCTATTTCCCTTTGACCTTTTTGGCTGCTGTTTCTTTCTATTTTTTATTTAGCGGAAAATGGAAGCTCCCGCCTTGGAATAAATGGCTTCAATTCGCAACAGGACTGCTGCTTTCTATACTATTCATCGCAGTTACTTTTATTGATCCAATTAAAAAATGGTTGTTGAAAACCAACAGGATCGACGACCCATTTACGAGAGCGTCGCTGCATGCGGAGGTGGACTGGAGTGGATGGGAAAGAGTGCCGGGTTTTCTGTTGCTTGCTGCGTGCCTGTATTTTTTTTTCACCGCAAACAAAAATCTGCGGAGAGCGTTAATAGCTTTATTTGTTACATCATTAGTTTCCGTGAATCTTACCATTGCGTTCATCACACCAAAGGTGGAGCCGTATTCACAAGGTGCGGCTATTGAGTTTTATGAGAACAAGTCTTCTGAAGGTGCTTTGGTGGAAACGATTGGATTTAAGAGCTATGCTCAACTTTACTACGCAAAACGTCC
>JAEZJD010000120.1 GCA_023436425.1 Bacteroidota bacterium
GGCGGTTTGTTTTCAAATCCTGTAGGTGCAGTTGCCTTTTTGAGACCTTCTCAAAATCCGTTTAATGCAGATGGTTCATTAAACATAAAAACCACTGGTGGAACAAACTTTAATAGTGGTGTATACAATCCACTTTACATAGCTGAGAATGATAAAAATGAATATAGTGCAGTACGATTGGAAGGTTCTGCCGAAGCGCAGTATAACATTCTTCGCAATTTGAAATTCACGTCGCGGTTTGGTGTGGACAACCCGATGATTGAGGAATACTCTTTTTACAATCAATTTCATGGGGATGGTGTAGCACAGGCAGGAATCGGATTGGGTGTGTACACGAGATATTTCAATTGGACCGCCACAAACATGCTGGACTACAACACCTCTTTCCTTAATGACGGACGGTTAAGATTGGATGCTAAACTGGGCTACGAAGCACAAAAATCGAAGTACTATTCAATGGTTGCAAGGTCTGACGGATTTCCTCCGAACAATGATCTTTATCTTTCGGTTAGTGCGGCTACGCCAAAATCCGGCACGTCAGAAAAATCAGACTACGCCTTTGCGGGATTGTTTTCGAATGCATCGCTCAATCTTGATGAAAAGTATATACTGAGCGGTAGCTTCAGAAGAGATGGCTCCTCCCGTTTCAGTGCCGCAAATCCATATGGAACTTTTTGGTCCGTAGGAGCAGCATGGAATATCAATAAAGAACAATTCATGAACAGCGTTACGTTCATCTCCGGACTGAAGCTGCGTGGCTCTTATGGGTTAACCGGAAATGCAACCGGTTTATCTAACTACGGTTGGAGGCAAACGTTTGGTTACGGAGCGAATTACAACCAGGTACCCGGTGGCACCTTCAACAATATTGGAAATGCGGACCTCACGTGGGAAACGCAGTATCAAACGGACCTCGGTTTGGACGCCAACTTCCTGAAAGATCGTTTGACAATTATGTTTGATTGGTACAGAAGAATTTCAGGCGATCTTTTATTCGCCACACCAATTTCAAGAACGACTGGTTTCACATCTGTTACACGAAATATTGGGAAAATGGAAAACAAAGGATTTGAGGTAACAGTAGATGCAACGCCGCTGCAGTTTAAAAACTTTAGCTGGAATATAAACTTCAATCTCACACACAATACCAATAAAGTGGTGTCTTTGCCTAATCATCAAGACGTAGCTAACGGTAGCTTTCTCATGCGGGAAGGACACGATTATCAATCATGGTATGTAAGAGAATGGGCCGGCGTTGATCCGGCAAATGGTAATCCGCTTTGGTGGGTTGATGGTACGCACCAGCAAACGACAAGTAATTTCAATACTGCACAAAGGCAACTATTTGGCTCTGCTGCTCCAAAATATTACGGAGGTTTCAGCTCCAACTTTACTTTTTTCGATTTCGATCTTTCGGGTGACTTCACCTACACGTTCGGAAACCTTGTGAGGGACGGCTGGATGAGATACATCATCGACGGCTTCGATCCTACCAGTAACAAAGTAGCACTGAACCTTGAGCGGTGGCAAAAGCCTGGCGACATTACTAATGTTCCGAAATATGTGTATGGATCTTCAAACAGTTCGCAAGAGTTTTCGTCACGGTTTCTTTATAAAGGTGATTTTATTCGCCTGAGAAATCTTACGCTTGGTTACAATTTGAATCCAGGTGTGGTGAAGAGCATCGGCATTGGAAGCGCACGGTTGTATGTGAGAGGTACAAATCTGTTTACAAAAACATGGGATAAAAACCTCACAATTGATCCTGAACAGGGTGTGAATGGTGCATCTGATTTCAATGTGTTCTATACCAAATCGATGACTATAGGTTTAAACCTTGGGTTTTAACCTGAAAAAAATAATACTATGAGAATAAGAAACAAAATAGCAATCGTAACACTTACCCTGTTGGTAGGAGTAAGCTCATGTAAGAAGGACTTTTTCAATCTTGAACCATACACCAGTGTGCCTGTGGGTACTGCCATTAAGAGCGAAGCTGATTTAAATGCAGCGGTGAATGGAATGTACAACACACTGCGCAGTGTAAATCTTTTCGGCAGAACGCTGATTGTGAAAGGAGATATGATGGGCGATGATGTTTATTTAAAAACAGGGAATTCCGGAAGATATCTCTGGACGCGAGACTACAACGCGACAGCTGCCAATACAGATATGGAAGGTGCCTGGAACTCAGCATACCAGGCAATAAAAAATGCTAATACAGTTATTGATGCCAATGTGCCTTCATCTGCCATTGTTGACGAGTTGAAAGGTGAGGCTTATGCAATAAGGGCATTGATGCATTTTGAACTTGTGAAAAACTTCGCAAAGCCATACACGGTTGATCCGAATGGATTAGGAGTTCCAATCGTTACAAAGTTTGATCAAAATGCGTTGCCGCCAAGGAACACAGTAAAAGAAGTTTACCAGCAAATCGTTGAGGATTTGACACAGGCCTCCTCATTGGTGAAGCTGAACTTCGGACAATCCTTTACCATCCTCTCGACGAACTACACCCGAGTGAAAAACACATCCTATATTTCTAAATATGGAGTGAAAGCGTTGCTTGCTCGTGTGTATCAGCACATGGGCGATTGGACTAATGCAAGGGATGCTGCTTTGGATGTGGTGAATAACAGTGGTGTAACACTTGTGGAACCCGGAGCGTTTGCGAGTTACTGGAAAAATCCTTCACCACGAACAGATAAAGTAGAAACATTGTTTGAAGTGAGCGCTGACATTTCCGGAAACCTTGGGACCAATTCACTTGCTGCTTTTTACGATGCGTTCGGCGGCGGCTATGGTGACGTGTGGGTAACAAACGAACACTATAACATTTACAGTCCAACCGATGTGAGATTACAGGTAATCCGAACCAGCACAACGTTGGTTAGTGGTCAAACTGTTTATACCATTAATAAGTATCAGAATAATACTAATGCTACCGACAAAGATGACACGAAGGTTATTCGGTTTGCCGACGTGGTGCTGATTCTCGCCGAAGCATATGCTAATTTGAATGATGATGCGAATGCACGTTTGCGTTTGAACCAGGTGGCGCAAAAAAGAGATCCGTCATTTGCAGGTTATACTTCATCGGGAGCACAGTTGAAAGCAGACATTTTAAAAGAACGGCGAAAAGAATTTGCATTCGAAGGGCTGCGGTATTGGGATTTATTTAGGTTGAATTTGCCCATTCCCAACCATACAAAGTCGCAATCGCCTCTTGTACTGTTCCCTATTGATGTTGACAATACGAGACGTATCAATGGTATTCCTCAATCTGAAATTGATGTAAATCCTAACATACGAACGCAACAAAACCCTGGCTATTGATGTTTAATTTCTAATATAATATTGAAAGAGGCCCTGTAAACCGGGGCCTTTTTTCGATTCAGCTGATCACACCGACCAAATGCATGTTGAACTGCTTCATAAAGATCATTTCATAAGCAACTACAAAATCTTTCGACCACATGGGCAACTAAGCAGGTATGTGGAATGTTTTTGGGAAACAGATTTCACCGACGTGTTCAAGCACCAGCCGGGCGGATTTTGCAACGTGTTTTTACCGAATGTCGGTTATACGTATCTGATTCATCTTGGAACACCTTTTTCGCTGGAATTAAATGGTTCTTCTTTTTCTATAAAAACAGATGCGTTTGTTCCGCGCAATCATGCAGCTATTGTGCGGCACCGGTTGGGAAATCATGTGTTCGGCATTAAGTTTCGCGTTTCGCCGATTTACCTGCTTCGCGATGTGAATTTTTTCGAGTACAGAAACTTCATATTTCCGCTAACCTATCTCTTCGACGATATTATCATTAAAGAAGTGAAATCTGCTACCAGCTTTCAGCAGCGGGTTGAAATAGTTTGTTCCTATTACAATAGAATAATCAAGGCGAAAAAGGAAACAGCAGCTGTACGCCTCGTCGGCAATATTCTTTATGGATGGCAGAATGAGTCCAACTTTGATGGAAGCATAAAACAAGTTGGTGTTGCCCACAAAGTGAACACGCGTGTGTTGCGCGGGTATTTTGAAACGACAATTGGCATTTCTCCAAAACAGGCGTTTCAAATTGTGCGGATGCGAAAAGCAATTGAACGTTTGCTTATGGATCCTGCCTCTTTTGACCTGAGTTCATTTTCGTACCACAACAAGTCGCATTTTCTTCGACATCTGAAAGCGTTTCTTGCTGACAGTCGTGTAGATCCATCGCTCATTTCGAATATGTTGCCTTAGCCCGATGTGCCATTAACTACCGCTGCTTATCTCACGACGCGACAGTCACATTTTACATTGAAAATTTCACGCCTCAGCGTTCAATAGAAATAACTATTCGGTTAAAAAGCTCAATTTGCTTGTCTTCATGTTGAACACACCTAATCGCACCTGCACATAAACAGTCGTGCCGAAGCCGAACTGTACACAACACAAACGAAAACCATAAATCCATTACACATTTTTTATCAACCAAATCATACATTATGAAAGGAATCTTGAGTTGCTTTTTGGCTCTGCTTTTCAGTCTGCAACTGTTTGCACAAGCTCGAACAGTTACAGGACGAATTACCAATTCCGAAGGGAAGGCTGTGCCGTTTGCGTCGGTCACTGTGAAAGGTTCGGCGTCGGGTGTGGCAGCAAATGAAAATGGTGTGTTCACTATTCAGGCTGCACCCAATGCTACGCTTGTCATCAGTGCTTCAGGCTATGAAACGAAAGAAGTAAACATCGGTACCCAAAGCGATGTTGCTGTTACGCTTGCAGGCAGGGAAGCATTGAGCGAAGTTGTGGTGACCACGGCACTTGGTATAAGGAGAAATGACCGAGCGCTGGGCTATTCTGTGGCGAAAGTTGATCCAGGTACCTTGGTTCAAAAATCCGAACCCGATCTTTTGAAAAGTTTGCAGGGAAAAGTTGCCGGCGTTGACATCAGAACATCGCAGGGCACTCCCGGCGCTGCCACCAGAATTCAGCTGCGCGGTAATACGTCTTTTTTTGGTAATAGCCAGCCCCTGATTATTGTGGATGGTATTCCTTACAGTAATGAACAAGTAACCACTACCAATCAGACCTCGGGCGGTGGTGCGTACACAAGCGGTATATCCAGTCTCGATCCCAATGATATAGCGAGCATCAACGTATTAAAAGGGTCGTCTGCTGCAGCGCTCTATGGATCACGTGCGTCGAACGGGGTTATCATCATAACCACAAAATCCGGAAGCGGTCGTCGCATCCGCGGAACAGAGGTTACGCTGAAGAGTTCTGTATCTGCAGAAACGATAGCGAATTTTCCTGTTTATCAAAATGACTTCGGGGCGGGTTCTCAATTTGCGTACTCGAATGCGAACGGTTCGTGGGGACCCGGATTCAAGACGAGAGATTCCATTCCTGTGTGGCCCACTTACAAGACAGCTTATCCTGAATTATTTCCCTCTGCGAACATAGCGTATCAGGCTTACCCAAATAATGTTCGGGACTTATTCCGGACAGGAATGGTGTATGAAAATTCCGTTGGCTTCAATGGAGGTGATGAAAAGAGTACCGTTGGCCTCACCGTGTCGCAGTTATCGCACAGTGGCTACGTTCAAAATGCTTCTTACAAACGGATTAATCTCGGACTTGGCGGCTCCACAAAATTGAGCTTCGGTTTAAATGTTAGTGGAAACTTTAGCTACGCAAGGTCCAATCAAACGGGCGGCTTTTATGGTGAAAACCAGGTGAGCGGGGTTGCATCGTTATTTGCACGTTCGTTATTCCTTGCCCGTAACTGGGATTTGAATTTGCCTTTTGAAGACAAGAACGGTTTGCCGCTGATACCGAATGTGACGGGTTATGACAATCCACGTTGGTCTGCGAAATACAATACAATTAAGACAAATGAGGATCGCTTTATTGCCGGTGTGAAGGTTGATTACAGCTTTACCAAATGGTTAAAAGCAGATTACAGCATTGGTACCAATGTGGCATTACTGGACAGAAGAGAGGTCACTGAAATTGGATCGAGAGCTGCAGAAGGTTTGGGAAGGTTAGTGCTGGATGGCTACAGAAACCAGGAGCTTGAGTCAAACTTTTTTCTTACGTTGACTCCTTCAATTGGAACTGATTTTACAATCAGAACGGTTTTGGGTCACAACTTCAACCAACGCACGCAAACTGATTTGGTGCAGACCGGTAACCAATTTATTGCACGAGGCACCTACACACTCTCCAATACATCACAACAACAGTTTACAGACGATTACTATGAGCGGAGACGACTGATTGGCGTATTTGCCGATGCTACTGTTGGCTACAAAAATTTTGCATTTTTGAATGCAACATTGCGGAATGACTGGTCTTCTACGTTGCCCGAAGCGCACCGCAGTTACTTATATCCATCTATTTCAGGTTCATTAGTTTTCACAGATGCATTGAACCTTCACAGCAATGTGCTTGACTATGGAAAGATAAGAGGGGGTTGGGCAAAAGTGGGTCGCGACGCTGATCCATATTTATTGCAGGATGTGTACAAAATCAATCCAAATTTTCTCAATCAACCCACTGCTTCATTACCGAGAACATCAAACAATCCGGATTTAAAGCCTGAGTTTACAAAAGAAATAGAGGTAGGAACAGAACTGAGTTTTTTCAACAGGAGGGCTGAACTTGATGTTGCGCTGTACGACAGAAAATCAACGAATCTTATAGCTACGATTGCAACGCCCCCGTCATCAGGATACGAATTCCTGGTGACCAACTTTGGCGCAATCAGCAACAAGGGAATTGAAGCATCGTTAGCATTGCGACCGGTTCGCGGACAAAACTTCAACTGGGAGCTACGCGGTGTTTTCACCAAAAATAAAAACATTGTTACTGAGCTTACAAGTGGCGTGGACAGGATACAGCTTGACGGCGTGCTGGATGAAATCGGCCCGTATCTCGAACCTGGAAAGCCATTTGGCTATTTGAGAGGTACTGTGTCGTTGCGCGACGCCGCAGGCAATCTGCTCATTGACCCGACGACAGGCTGGATAATTACAGCTAACGAGCAGGCGATGGTCGGAGATCCAAATCCAGATTTCAAATTGGGACTGACGAACACAGTCAGTTACAAAGGTCTTTCACTTAGTGTTTTAGGAGATATGACGAAGGGAGGTGACATTTATTCCGTTACCATTAGTTCGCTTTTGGGCAGAGGCGTTACTGCGGATACAAAAGAAAGGGAAACCAGCTGGATTATTCCGGGATATTATGGTGATGCCAACACGCAGCAAGCGCTTTTGGTTGGTGGAAAGCAAGTACCCAATCATACAGTAATAACAACAAATGATCTCTATTTCGCAGGCGGCGGTGGTTCGTCTTCGTTTGCCATCAACTCTGCCACAGAGTGGAATGTTTATGATGCCACCGTGTATCGTCTGAGAGAAGTTACGCTGGCTTACGACCTTCCGAAGTCAATGTTCAACAGGCTGCCCATGAAGGGAGTGACTCTGAGTGTAACAGGGAGAAACCTTTGGCACTTAGCTCCCAACGTGCCAAGATACACCAACTTCGATCCTGAGGTAAACAGTTTCGGTTCCACTTCTACGCAAGGAATAGAATTGTCGGCAGCTCCCACAACAAGGAGGTACGGCGTAAATCTGAACATCACATTTTAAAGAATAAAAACTCATTAGGTATGCTACGTAAACTGAAATACATACTTCCTGTTGCCATGGTGTTTTTATCATCGTGCAAAAAGGATTTTCTCAATATCAATGCTGATCCCAACAATCCAACTGCGGTGGAAGTTTCAAAAGTTCTTCCGAATGCTGAGCGATCGCTGGGCGATGCATTGGCACTTGGCGAAAATGCAGGCGGACTGTCGGAAATATTAGCAGTCTACACTCACCAGATGACCACTCGCGAGGAAGCCGACCAATACGGTACTGCACCTGACGATTTCTACCTTAACCTTGCGTGGGGCAAGCTGTATGGAACGCAACCGCCTCCCGGCGCTGCACAGCCTGTATTCGGTGTGCTCAATAATCTTGAAGACATCATCAGAAACGGGACAGCTAAAGGCAATCTAAGATTTGCCGGCATTGCTAAGATTTTAAAAGCATATACTCTAAGTCAACTAGTCGATGTGTTTGGCGATGTGCCATACAGCGAGGCTAATAAATTGAAGGAAGGAATTGTTTACCCCAAGTTTGATGATGATGCTGCCATTTACGATGCTGTGCTAAAGCTTTTGGACGAAGGCATCGCAGATGTAAACAACACAACCGCTGCGAATGGTTTGTTGCCGGGTTCATCGGACATCATCTACGGCGGCAGTGCAGACAAGTGGACGAGGGCTGCAAACACCATCAAGCTGAAGCTCTACACACAAATGCGTAAAGTGAAGAATGTGGCTGCAGATGTTACATCGCTGCTCAATAGTGGAAAGCTAATTAGCCAGGTGAGCGAGAGCTTTTTAATACCATACGGAACCAACGGTGCTACAGACGACCGTAACCCGGGCTTTGATACTTACTACGCCACTCAACGCAGCAATCATGTCAGCCCGTGGTTTTATGAGATTTTAAAAGGCTACAACACCAGAATCCTGACAAATAATCCTGATCCGCGAATTCCGTACTACATCTATAACCAGGTAACTGCAACGCAACCTCCCCGGGAAGGTAATCAGACCGAATACAGAGACGGTCCTTTCGTATCAATATACTTCGGCTCTGTAGGACCTGACCGGGACAGAAGTCAGCAGAATACAATCAGCATGTTTGGTATTTATCCTGTGGGCGGAAAATACGACGACGGAAGTGCAACGATTGCTACCGGTAGCAGTGGCACCGGTGCCGCGCCATACAGAATGCTCACGTATGCGGACAGGCTTTATTTGGAAGCTGAGCTCATACAAGCCGGTGTTATTTCCGGTGATGCAAAAGCAAAGTTCACTGATGCAATGAAAGAGTCTTTCAGACAAGTGGATTATGTGATTACGCAATTTGTGAAACCGACACAATCTGTGCCCGCCATTTACAACGTTGCGGCAAATTCGTCAATGAACACATACATCGACAAAGTGCTGGCGGAGTACGATGCAGCAAGTGCCGCAAAAAAGCTCGAGCTGATAATGACGGAGAAATGGATTTCATCTGTGGGAAGTGCAGTGGATCAATACACAGATATACGCCGTACCGGTTATCCGATCGTGTTCAACCCAAAAGATCCAACAATGGCGCCGGGTGGACGAGTGCAGCCACCTATCAACGGAGACCCTGTAAACCCAGGTGCTCAAAAGTCAGTTCCGGTGCAGTTGAGTAAATCATTTCCACTTACGTTGTTCTGGCCGCAAAGCGAACTTCAAACCAATTCAAGTGCGCCTGCACAGAAGACAGACTTATCTACTTACAAACCATTTTGGATGCCTTAATAAATACCCATTATGAAGAAAATAATATCATACAGCATATTGGTACTCGCCGTGTTTTTCGTGAGCGCCTGCCGCAAAAGCGACAATCCGAAACTTCCGGAGCTTACAAGATTTCCCTTGCCTACCTTAACGGTAGATGCTTCCACAAGCAAGATTATTTCGCCAAGTACAGCATCGACATACAATGGAAAAATAACTGTTGATGTATATTTCAAAAACGATGTTCCTCCGAAACAATACGATCTGGTTGTTCAAAAAAACGGTGGTGCCGTTAAGGTTTTGCAGGCAGGAATTTCTACGTTTCCTACTACGGTAAGTTTCACCGGAACGCAGCTTGCAACGCTCTTTGGCGAGCCCATTAAAACTTGTGACTATTTTGATTTTGGCGTGAATGTGACTACGCAAGCCGGAGATACATATGAAGCTTTTCCGACGACCGGAAAATCATACGCATCGGGAGTGGTTGCTCAGCCCGGCGCTACACCAACTCAGAAGTTCACAACGAAAGTTGAATTCAACGCTGCAGACTTTAACGGCAACTTTGTTGTGGTGGAAGATGAATGGGCAGATTACAAGGCGGGTGACATTGTGCCGCTTACTTTGGTGAGCCCCACTGAAGTATCCTTTAAGTATGCAGTCGATCCAGGCACTGCACAACCGATTGTAATGAAAGTGGATCCGAATACTTTGGCAGTATCTGTTGCGAAACAGTATTACGGCAGCTACGGAGGATCGCAGGTGTATGCGCAAAGCGTTTCAGGTGCAGCAAGTGTAGCCAGCCCGTGCGACAAAACCATCAGCGTACGTTTGCAGCATTCGTCGCCGAGCGGAACAGATTACGGCAGTTATACGATCAAGTTTAAAAAGCAATAATGCTCATCGGCCTTTACAAAAATTTGCCCCGGCTTTGGCCGGGGCTTTTCTTTTACAACGCTATTTTCTTTTACGTTATTCTTCTTTGTTCAATAAAATAATATTGGGGAAAAGTTGAAAAGCTCCGACTTCGTCCATTTCGATATTGAGCTGGAAACTGTCATTTTCCTTCAGCGATACTTTTTCACGAACCACTTTACGAAAGCCGCTTTTTTGAAAAACGACTTTGTACGTACCAGGCTTGATGTCGTTGAAATAGAAACTACCATTATTGTCGGTCACCAGTTGTTTTCTTTCTTTCGTCTCGTCAGAAATAATTGTAACTGAAACATTCACCAGCGGTGTTTTGCTGTCGGCGTCAACTGTTCCGCCGAACAAATCTGCTGAAGAACCTGCGCCAGGCGTTTGATTAGCCCGCGCTGAAGCTGCGATAAATATTACCAGCGAAAGCAAAAAGCAGTAACGCATATAAGTTGGTTTTTGTTCTTAAGTAAAGTTATGATTTCGAAACGTTATTATCTGAAAAGCTTCGTACTATTTTTTATTGTGCAATAAAAGTTTTTATAATTTCTTTTCGATAAAATTTTGATGAGCGGTATGGTTGCGAATGAAAGGTGGCTTTACTTTACGTGACTGCAGATTAGCTGTCGCTCAGGTCAATAGAAGATACATCCGAATTCAATCCACCAAAATAAAATAAACAAAGATGAAGTTTACGCATTTACTCCTGTTTCTCCTCATTGGGGCCAGTCTCCATGCACAAAAAAAGTACGAATGGAAGCAGGCACAAAGCGGTGGTTACACTTATAAGTATGTAACCAATGATCCAATGAATACTCGTTTTTATACCTTGAAAAATGGGTTATCCGTTATTCTGTCTCCAAACAAAAAAGAGCCACGAATTGCTGTACGGATTCCTGTTCGCACGGGCAGTAACACCGATCCGAAAGATCACACCGGTTTGGCGCACTATCTCGAACATTTGCTTTTCAAAGGCACTGACAAATACGGGTCACTGGACTGGTCGAAAGAAAAGCCATTGCTCGACAAAATTGATGCGCTTTATGAGCAATACAATTCCACAACAGACGTGGAAAAACGTAAAGCAATTTATCGTTCAATCGACAGCGTTTCCGGCGTGGCTGCAAAGTTTGCGATTGCAAATGAATACGACAAACTGATGTCGTCTATGGGCTCGCAGCGTACCAATGCGCATACGTGGGTTGAAGAAACTGTGTACGAAGAAGATATTCCTGCAAATGCGATTGATAAGTTTTTAGCCGTTCAGGCAGAACGTTTCCGCAATCCAATTTTCCGCATTTTCCATACAGAGCTTGAAGCCGTGTACGAAGAAAAAAATCGTTCGCTGGACAACGATGCATGGAAGGTTCAGGAAGCGATGCACACGTTGCTGTTCCCTACGCACAACTATGGACAACAAACTACAATCGGAACGATTGAGCATTTAAAAAATCCGTCATTAAATGCCATTCGGGACTATTACTATAAGTATTATGTTCCGAACAATATGGCTATAGTTATGGCCGGTGATTTTAACCCCGATGAACTGATTAAGAAAATTGATGCGGCTTTCAGCTACATGAAAGCACAGCCTGTTGAAGGTTATCAGGGTCCGGTAGAACAACCGATCAAAGGGCCTATTGTAAAAGACATCTTCGGACCTACAGCAGAAACTATGCGTTTGGTTTATCGCATCGGGCCTGCCAATTCACGCGAGGCGGATTTGGCAATGCTGACAGCTTCCATTCTATCTAACGGCAAAGCAGGTCTGCTGGATTTGAATTTGAACAAACAACAACGTGTGTTAGGCGCTGGCGCAGGCACCAGGCAGTATAAAGATTATGGACTGTTTATGTTGTTGGCTAATCCAAAGCAGGGGCAAACGTTGGAGCAGGTGAAAGACATTTTGTTAGAGCAAATTGACAAGTTAAAAAAAGGCGATTTTGATGAGTCGTTGATCAAAGCAATTGTTGCTAATTACAAACTCGGTCAGCTGCAGGCACAGGAAAACAATACGAGCAGGGTAGAAGACATTGTGGACGAATTCATTAAAAATAAAGGTCAGGAGTGGGACAAAAATGTATCGTTTCTTGATGACGCAGAAAAAATTACAAAGAAAGAAATCGTAGATTTTGCAAACCGCTTTTTTACTGATGATAATTACGTTGTCATCTACAAGAGGAAAGGTGAGGACAAGAGCATCGTAAAAGTTGAAAAGCCACCAATTACTCCGGTCGAAACAAATTCAGGAAAGCAGTCACCGTTTGTGCAGGCGATAACCAAAACGCCTTTGCCGGACATTAAGCCGGAATGGATTGATTACAATAAAGACATTGTGAAAGCTAAAGCAGGTAGGGCAGACGTGATGTATGTTCCAAACAAAGAAAATAGTCTCTTCCGTCTGCATTACTACTACAAAATGGGTTCTTATAACAACAAATTGTTGCCCATTGCATTGCAGTATCTGCAGTTTTTAGGAACAGATAAATACACATCGGAAGAAATCACGAAGCAGTTTTACAATCTCGCTGCTAATTTTTCAACGAATGCAGGAGCCGAAGAAACAACGGTAACGATCAGCGGGCTGCAGGAAAATTTTGACAAAGCAGTTGCTTTGTTTGAGCATTTGCTGCGTAACAGTAAAGCTGATGAAAAAGCATTGGAACTGTTAAAAGACAGAACGCTGAAGCAGAGAGATAACAGTAAGAAAAATAAACAAGCGATTGCAGAAGCTGTCAGGAATTATGCGATTTACGGGGAAAACAATCCTTTCAATTACACGCTAACAAACGATGAGTTGAAAGCTGTGAAAGCAGAAGATTTGATCGCATTGCTGCATTCGCTTCCGTCGTACAAGCACGACATCCTTTATTACGGACCATCTTCTGTAGCGAAGCTTAGTACGGATATGGTGAAGCTTCATAGCATGCCAGCGACATGGAAAGCTGCGCCCAAAGCCATGGTGTTCGCACCTCTGAAGCAAACAAACAATCAAGTGTTGTTCACCGATTATGATGCCGTGCAATCTGAAATTTACTGGGTGAAGAGTCTGGACAGTTACGATCCCAAACAAACTGCGAAGCTGGCGATTTACAACAGCTACTTTGGTGGTGGAATGGGTTCTGTAGTTTTCCAAACCATTCGTGAGTCTAAGGCGCTGGCTTATTCAACTTATGCGTTTGTACAAACGCCGTCGAAAAAAGAAGATCCTTACACATTTACAGGTTACGTAGGCAGCCAGGCAGATAAAATGAATGATGCGATCGTAAGTATGAATGAACTATTGAACAAGCTTCCGCTAACTGAACAGAATTTTGAAAATGCGGTTAAGAGCCAAAAGAAAGACTTGGAAACGCAGAGAATTACTAAAGATGCGATCATCTTCAGCTATTTGAATGCGCAGAAAAAAGGATTGAATGAAGACATTCGTAAATCTGTTTACAACGAGTTGGATAAACTCACGCTTCAGGATATAGCAGCTTACCACGAAAAGCAGTTCAAGAATCAACCATTCACTTATACGGTCGTTGCTTCAGAAAAGAAAATTAATGTGGACGATCTGAAAAAATATGGTGAGGTGAAGAAGTTGAATGTCGACGAGCTTTTTGGATACGAAAACAAGAGAGTTCTTTAACACGAAAAATTTATTTGTAACAAAACCCAATTCGCAAGAGTTGGGTTTTTTGTTTCGTGATAATCCGCAAAACATTTTACAGTCCAATCTTTTTTACAAATGCTCCAAATTTGCCGCGATGGTAAGCCAGCCCGTGATAAGCTGCTGCTGCCGCCTTCGCCCATTTCAGATAAACGTTTCGCATTTTCAACTTACGTGCAAGCCAAAACATTCTATGGCTCCATGCCGAGATGTAGAAGCGAATTCTATAGATGACTTTACGGATTCTCGACGGCGATATTGAATCTGGTGCAACTCTTTTTTTAGGGCACAGGCCTTTTTTAGTCCAGGTAAGTCGGTATGCAAGACCTTCTCTGCGCTGACGAAAACCTGCCGCCTGCGTTTGCTCCACAAAAGCGGCGTTCACTTCCTCCAGTTTTAGTCTGCCATCGTGGATTGCAGCGTTTAGTAACTCCTGAATGGAATTATCGCGAACCACTACTACGTTCGTTCCTTTTCCATCAGATGAATATGGCTCAACCCAGGCATCGCCAAATGAAACATCGGCTGTTTCGCCAACAACATCATCGCAATAATTGCAGGCAGAATTCATAAAATATCCGGCGCCCCAATCACCATCTGCGAGATGCCACCAATCTTTATTGACAACGGTGCCGTCGCGTAGCGTCAGCATCGCATTGTACCAGTTTGCGGGCCGGTTTGGGTCTTTATATCTAAATTCTACTTTTTGTATTTCGCTCAATGGCACATTCATTTGCCATGCAAAGCTTTCAATAAATCTTGCGCTTTTCATGTGCCCGCAAAAAAGCCCGAGTGTAAATCGGATCCGCTCACGAAAAACAGCGTCTTCACTGCGTAGTAAATGAATGGCTTTGATAAAACACGGAATACCCACAACAGCATATCGGCCCGGTACTTTGCGAATCATCTTTAAAACCTGTGACAACTCGATAGGATAATATCGCGACTTTGCCCCGCGGCGAATTTGTTCTTCAGTTTTCGAAATTGTGTATTTAAAATATCTTCCTTTTGTGTGCGGGTCATCCGTGGCAATCACGTGCACCACTCCAT